>NZ_PNDU01000163.1:0-16825 GCF_005886635.1 Pseudoalteromonas sp. S558
CAAACCTCGCGCCGCGATTAAATCGTCCCTAGTTTGAACAAATTTCAATCTACAAAGGCCAACACGCCCTAGATTGTGCCGCCGAGTAAACATGATTGCTATGCTCGACTAAATTTTTTATAGCTGTCTTTTTAATAATTTCAGCGTTAACTGGCTGCTCGGTTGCAACAGCAAAGTACCCACCTGATAACGCGACAATAAATAAACCCGTACAAAGTTGATTGATTAGCTTCATTTTATTCCTCATTTATATTATTAACCGCTATTAAAAATAGGTTTTTAATTTCTCTATTTGCTCATCAGTATAAGGGATAGCAGAAAATTTGCCCCACACAGGCGCGGGCCATGCCTTATCGCTTTTAAAACGTGCTATGTGATGAATATGTAATTGCGGCACCATATTACCCAAAGCCGCTACATTTAGCTTATCGGGGTTAAAAACTTTTATTAGTAGCTTACTTAGTTTTGCTGACTCTTTTAAATACACAATTTGATCAGCTTCAGATAAATCAATAATCTCTTTTAAATTAGGCTGCCTAGGCACTAATACAAACCATGGGTACTGGCTGTCGTTTAATAAAAGCACTTTACACAATGGCCAGTTGGCAAGCTCGATACAATCACGTTTAAGCTCCGGCGCTAATTCGAATACAGGGTTAGTCATGGTTATGTCCTACTTAGTCTTTAATAATGGCTACTTTATAGCATTTAGTTGCAGTTGCACACGCTTGGCTTTACCATTCAAAGCACTATTTATAATAAGCTAAGGCAACCTTGTGCTAAAAAAAATAAAACATCTTTCACTGGCTCTGCCACTAATAGTTGGCGCTATTAGTGTTCAAGCAAAACCTTTATCGCTGGAGCGTATTTTTGACGATCCGAGCTTGTCGGGTAAATCCCCTGTACAACTTAAATTTTCTCCTGATGGTAACCGCGTAACTTATTTACAAGGTAAGAGCGATGACTATAACCGCTATGACTTATGGGAATACAACCTAAAAGATAACACTAACCGTATATTGGTTGATTCGGCAAAGTTATTTTCAGGCCCAGAAAACTTATCAGATGAAGAAAAAGCACGCCGCGAACGCCAACGTATTTTTGGTAAAGGCATACTTGAATATAAATGGTCTAAAGATGGCAGCGCACTTTTATTTCCACTGAACGGCGACCTTTACTATTACGATTTAGCCTCTGCTAAAAGTAAAAAGCTAACCGATACTGAAACATTTGAAACCGATGCACGCTTTTCACCTAAAGGGAATTATATTTCGTTTATTCGTGAGCAAAACCTATTCGCTTTAGAGCTTGATTCAGGTAAAGAAATTCAGCTTAGTAAAGATGGCGGCGGTGTAATTAAAAACGGCATGGCCGAATTTGTTGCACAAGAAGAAATGAGCCGTATGACGGGCTACTGGTGGTCTGGGGACGAAACTAAAATTGCTTATACCCGTGTTGATGAAACACCCGTAAAAGAAGCTATCCGTAACGAAATTTACGCTGACGAAGTTAAATTATTCAATCAACGCTACCCGTTTACAGGTACCGATAACGTAAAAATTCAACTTGGTGTTGTTAAGCTAAACGATCAACAAGTAGATTGGATTGATTTAGGTAAAGACGAAGACATTTATATTGCACGTGCCAAATGGCTAAAAGACGGCAATACATTGTCGTACCAATGGCAAAACCGCTCGCAACATAAATTAGAGCTTCGTTTTTATAACAGCGAAACTAAAACACAAAAAGTAGCACTGACCGAAAATAGCGAAACGTGGATTAACCTACATTTTGACCTTGAATTCTTAAAGGACAAAAAACACTTTGTATGGGCGTCTGAGCGCAACGGTTTTAAACACTTATACCTGTATCGCACAAACGGTCAACTTGTTCGCCAAATTACCTCTGGTGATTGGGCTGTTGATAGCTTAAAAGGCATTGATGAAAACAAAGGTATTGTTTACTTTGCTGCTCGTAAAGACACGCCTCTTGAAAGCCACTTATACAGCGCCTCTTTATTTAAAAAAGGTAATACAAAACGTATCACCGAAAAAGGTCAGTACCATAATGTTGTGTTCGCAAAAGACAGCAAAACCTTTATCGATAATAGCTCGTCTGATAATAAACCAAACTCTACAGCGCTTCGCAAAGTAAACGGCGAATTTATTACATGGCTTGAAGAAAATAAGCTTGATAGCAACCACCCGCTTACCCCTTATTTAAACGATTTAACAAAACCAGAATACGGCACAATTAAAGCCGATGATGGCCAAGTTATGCATTACCGTTTATTTAAGCCTAGCAACATCACTGATGGTAAAAAACACCCTGTTATTGTTAACGTATACGGCGGCCCGCATGCCCAACGAGTGACGAATAGCTGGCGCAATAAAAACTTGTACTTTCAGTACATGGCGCAGCAAGGTTATGTAATTTTTCAACTTGATAACCGTGGTTCGTACAACCGTGGTAAAAAGTTTGAAGATGCGATTTATAAACACTTAGGTGTAGTGGAAGTTGCCGATCAAATTAAAGGCGTAGAGTTTTTACGTACACTTGACTATGTAGATCCAGAACGGATTGGCATATATGGTCATAGTTACGGTGGTTACATGGCGCTTATGACAATGTTTAAAGCGGGCGATTACTTTAAAGCCGGCGTATCGGGTGCTCCAGTAACCGATTGGGCATTGTATGATACGCACTACACTGAGCGCTATTTAGGACACCCTGACACAAACGCAAAAGGCTATGAAGCCAGTGCTGTTTTTCCATATACAGACGGCTTAAAAGGCCCATTAATGATCTACCACGGTATGGCTGACGATAACGTTTTATTTACCCATGCCACAAAGCTATTTAAACAATTGCAAGATAACGAAAAGCAGTTTGAAATGATGACCTACCCAGGCTCTAAACACAGCTTACGCGGTAAGCAAGTGCAAACACATTTACATAAAACTATTACAAACTTCTTTAATCGTCATTTTGATGTTGAATAACTGGAAGATTTGAAAAGTAGACTAAAGGCTGATTGATAAATCAGCCTTTTTTTTGTCTTATAGAGCGCTAAGCATAGATTTAACTTTCTTTTTAGCTATGCTTATTATATGCACTTGCAGTGCGCACTTATCGAGGATGAATGTATGCCCAACCTACGCCGCTTTAGTATATTTCAACGCTTTTATTTATTAGTAGGTGTTGTGGTAATTGGACTTATTGTATTGAGTATATCAAGCTTAACTCATCAATATAGTTCACTTAAAAACGAACAACATATCAAAACACAAAATGTAGTCGAAACGGCTTACAGCATTATTGAGCACTTTTATACGCTTGAGAAGAATAATGAACTCACTCAACAACAAGCACAGTCACAAGCATTACATACAATTAGTGCACTTCGGTACGACAAAACCAACTACTTTTGGATAAACGATTACCAACCAAATATGGTAATGCATCCTATTAAACCGGCTCTAGATGGTAAAAACTTAACAAATAATAAAGACCCCGACGGTAAAACACTATTTGTTGATATGGTTAATATAGTTAAGCGCGATGGTGAAGGTTTTATACCGTATAAATGGCCAAAACCAGGAAAAGAGCAGCCAGTTGATAAAATTGCGTTTGTAAAAGGGTTTGACCAATGGCAATGGATCATTGGCTCGGGTGTGTACCTTGATTCGATTGATGAGGCATTTAGCGAACAACGTAATCTAATTGTCATCAGTGCAATCATTATGATTACTGCGGTTATTTTACTTAGCTACTTTATAGGTAAGAGTATTTTAACTCCAACCCGCTTAGCTGCCGATATGATGAAAGATATTTCACAAGGAGAAGGCGATTTAACACGTACGCTAAATGAGTCTGGTAATGACGAAATTTCAGAGTTATCTCACTCTTTTAACTTATTTATATTGAAAATGCGAGAGTCGCTTATTCATGTTTCGCAAAGTGCATACGATGTAAGCGAGCATGCACATACTGTTGACGAATCAAGTAAAACGAGTCATTCGTTTATTGAGCTTCAAAACGATAGCTCAACGCAAGTCGCTGCCGCTATGGAGCAAATGACTCACCAAATACACGATGTGAGCCGTAATGCTGAAGCTGCTGAACAAGCTGCAAATGAGGCTGCTCATAATGCATCAACAGGTAAAAGTGTGGTGGCAAAAACGATTACCGCAATAAAAACTCTTTCGACTAATATAGAAACCGTTAGCCGCGTGACAGAGGATTTAGCAAACGAAAGTAATAATATAGGTTCGGTCCTTGATGTGATTCGAAGCATTTCGGAGCAAACAAACCTGTTGGCACTTAATGCTGCAATAGAGGCTGCACGTGCGGGCGAACACGGTCGAGGTTTTGCTGTTGTTGCCGATGAGGTACGAACACTGGCGAGTCGCACAGGGCAAAGCACTGATGAAATTCAAACAATGATAACAAAATTACAAGAAGGTGCTAAAGCCGCTGTAGAAGCTGTAAAATCAAGCCAAACGCTTTCACTGTCAACGGTTGAGCAAGCATCGTCAGCAAATACTTCACTAGATGAAATAGAAAGACTGGTATCAGTGATCACTGAAATGAATAGCCAGATAGCACGCGCTACAGAGCAACAAACACAAGCCGCCGATGAGGTTAATTTACGTATTAACGACTTATCCCATTCAACAAGCCAATCGCTTGATAATACCAAACAGCTAACAGGCGCTAGTAATAAGCTAAAACAAAGTAGCATATCGCTATCAACTGTTGTTAAACGATTTAAGTTAGATTGATTTTGAAATAATAAAAAGCCCTGAAAACAGGGCTTTTTTACGTGCTAAATTAAAGCTGGTTTACAACTACAAACAATAAAGAGCAAATAAGCTCGTAACTGATGCAGCCGTTGGTTTACCGTGCTGCCAATCACCACCTTCAACACCGCTACCCGCAATATCCATATGTACATAAGGTAGAGGTTGTTCAGAGTCGTTACCGTGCTTATCTAATCCGCCAACAATAGCCATAAATGCCATCGGGAATTGATGCCCACGCGCAGTAACCGCAGACGCTGCGTTATTACTAGAGAGTACATCGTCAGCAAGTGTACGCGGTTTGATAAAGTCGTAATCTTCACGGCGTGAGCGCGATACTTCTGCGCCATCGGCCCATAGGTCACCACAGTCAGCTATTTGACGTGAAATACCAGCGCTACGAGCAGGACCATTTTCAACATAAGCTCCATAAGGCCCCATTGCACGAGCTGCATGGCCTGTTAATGTAGCCACAGTAAATAGCGTTGGATTGATTTCCCCCTTAGCCAAATCTTTCATTTCACTAAGTAAGTCGCCCATTGCTAAGCGCCCTTCTGCATCGGTATTACCAATACGTACACGTATACCTTCGCGGCTAGTGATAATTTCATCTGGTACAAAACAATCCGAACCAATAGAATTACGAACAACGGCTAAATAAGCGATGACTTTAACGCCTTTAGGCTGAAAATCAGCAACGGCTTTCATAAAGCCCGCAACAGATGCTGCGCCACCTTTATCGCGGCTCATACCTGCCATATAACCACCTACTTTTAAATCGGCACCACCTGTGTCATACACTAGGCCTTTACCAACAAACATAAGTGTGCGAGTAACTTCGCCACTTGGTACATATTCAAGCTTAACAACGCGTGGATGATGGCGCTCTACAGCATACGATGCACGAGCAACAGTGCTTAACATTGGGTAATTTTTATCAATCGCTGCAATATCATCAATCACGTCAACGGCAATATTTGAGCCTTTAAATAAATCAACGCAGTAATCAGCAAAGCGAGGTGGAGCCATACGCTCAGGCTCAGTACCACACAAATCACGTGCAGCGTATTGACCTGCTGCAATTGCATTAACAGCTTTAATTGTTTGCTCATTTGCGCCAACTAAACCGATATTTGTTATAGGTTCAATACTCTCTCCATGAAACTCACGCGCTTCTAACGGCTGCCACAATGCTTGGCAAGCACCTAAATAAGCAACTTCCAGCGCATGTTGGTAACGGCTATCAGCATTTAAATTTGGTAAAAATAATGCAGGATTAACACTGCCCGACGCCTTGGCTTCGTTAATTGCAAGTTTAGCAGCATCAAAATAACGGCGTACGTCGTCGTAATCTCTATTTAAAGGACCCGTTGGCGCAAGAATCACTCTTTTATTTTCAATTACTAATAAAGTAATTTGCTTACCAATACGAGAATCAACTTTTGATTGTGCTAAAACTGCATCTCGTAGTGGATTGTTTGGTAATTGAGAAAAATCATCACTGATAATGATTAATGCATCATGAGATGTACATTCAAGGCTAGCACTTACTGGCTGAGCCAACACGGCTTGTGGATATGCCATAAATAAAGGTCCTGTTAAAAAACATAAGCCTCTATTATCGTCGATTTAAATATTGAAGACCAGCAAGCTGCGACAAGCATTTAGTTTAATTGCTTGTTTATTGGCAACTTGCAGTTACAGGCTTTGCCACTTAATCGAGAATACTAAGCTGTAAATTATGCTCTGGCTGGTTTTTTATACCCACGCCAAGACCTAAAAGCCTTACAGGCTGCTGCACACCTCGTTGATAAGCTTTAGTTAGTAACTGAGTAAAAATTTCAGTGTTTAATTGATGGTATGCCTGATCCGCAGAAGTCACTACAAAATTGGCAAATTTAACTTTAACGCTCAGTTTATTAATTCTGTTTTGTAATTGTTGTTTATCTAAACGTACCTTCAGCTCCTCTAACAACTTAGGGAGTTGCTCTAGGCATTCTTGTAAGCTGTTTTTATTGTATTCATAAGTATGCTCAACACTTAACGATTTTCTAATTCGATTGGTAGAGACTTTACCAACATATTCACCCGCACACTTTTGATAAAGAGAAACACCAAAGTTACCTACATGCTGCTGCATCCAATTTACGCCTTTTTCGCGCACATCTTTGCCGGTGTATAACCCTTTTAAATTGAGTTTTTCGAGCGTCACTTTCCCCACCCCAGGAATTTTACCCAGTGGTAACTGCGCTAAAAAACCATCAACTTCATTGGGTAACACTACAAATTGCCCGTTGGGCTTATTTTCGTCACTCGCTATTTTGGCAATAAACTTAATAGGCGCAATCCCTGCTGATGCAGTCAGCCCAGTTGCATTGTAAATATCGGCTCTTATTTGTTGTGCAATAAGCGTAGCACTGCCTTTACAGGCGGCACTATTTGTTACATCAAGGTAAGCTTCATCAAGGGAAAGTGGCTCAATTAAATCTGTGTAGTGGTTAAATACTTCGCGTATTTGGTTTGAGGCTTCTTTATAAACAGCCATACGTCCGGGTACAATCACTAAATCGGGGCATAATTGTTTCGCATGGTAATTAGACATGGCAGAGCGTACACCATATTCTCTAGCAAGGTAATTAGCGGTTGAAAGTACACCTCGCCGGCTATTACCGCCGATTGCCAACGGTACATTAGCAAGCTCAGGATTGTCGCGCATTTCTACTGCGGCGTAAAAACAATCCATATCTATGTGAATAAACTTTTTCATCGCCACAAAATAACTGTTTATTTATACAGTCATTATTATGCAAACACTTTTAATATGCAAGCGCCTAGCTAATCTAAAATGACTGCTTAAATCGCCTCGTTTTTTTAAAGCAATACAGCCAAAAAGCAAATTCAAGTAAAAACCCTGCGACAAGTAAACACACTCCTCCCGAGAGATTTCCCATTGCATAACAAATAAACGACATAATAAAAATTAAACATGCTAGAACCCAATTAACTACTTGTTGCATATGCGTTTCTCCTATTTATATAACATAACTGTAGACCTTAATTTAAATAGGCACAATGATTAGCTAAAAAATGCCATATTAATTACCTTGAGGTCATAACTTCATATTGATAACCTAAGTGCTTTAAAATTAAGAGCCATAAGTTTATGCAAACGTTTAAAGATCAATATCCTATTCATACTGATATTACCGTAGCTTGGGCTGACATGGATGCCCTTCAACACGTTAATAACGTGGTTTACTTACGTTATTTTGAAATAGCTCGAATAGACTTTTTAAATAAAATAAACCTATTTGATACAATCACCCCAAGCGGTACTGGTCCAGTTATAAGCGAAAACAATGTGCGCTATAAACGCCCTGTTACTTTTCCAGATACACTTACTGTCGGTGTTACCATCACTGACATTAAAGAAGATCGCTTTATGATGAATTACACTGTATTTAGCCATGCACAAAATACGATAACCACAACGGGTAATTCAAAAGTGGTTATGTTTGACTTTACAACAGGGCAAAAAGCGCTAATTACTGAGCCTCTTTTATCAGCTCTAACCACCCATGCTCAACCTAATAACTAAGGAAGTTTTATGCAATATAGTCCACTTGGTAGCAGTGGTGTAGACGTATCTCGAGTGTGTTTAGGCAGTATGACTTGGGGTTTACAAAATACTCAGCGCGATGCCGATGAACAAATAGCTTACGCACTTTCTAAGGGCGTAAATTTTATTGATACCGCCGAAATGTATGCGGTGCCGCCCTCCCCCGATACATATGGAAAAACAGAGCAAATTATTGGCGACTGGTTTTCACGTAATCAGCAAAAACGTAGCGATATAATTCTCGCCACAAAAATAGCGGGAAATGGCTTATCGTGGGTGAGAGGCGGCGGTAATATTACTCGTCAATCGGTTATTGAAGCTGTTGATGAGTCACTTAAACGCTTACAAACAGACTATATTGATTTATATCAGCTACATTGGCCCAATCGCTCTACGCCTCATTTTAGTAGGCAATGGCCTGGTATGCTTAAATTTACAAACGTAAATACACAAGAACATCAAGCTGGCATGCTGGATATTTTAGAAGGTTTAAACGACTGCGTAAAAGCCGGAAAAATTAAACACTGCGGTTTATCTGACGACACACCTTGGGGGATAAGCCAATTTTTAAACTTGGCAAAAGAGCATAATTTGCCTCGTATGGTATCTATTCAGAACGAGTTTAGCTTAGCGCATACCAAAGATTGGCCCTATTTAATTGAGCAATGTGTGCATGAGGATATTGCTTACTTACCATGGTCACCTTTAGCCGCTGGTTTATTAACAGGTAAATACTTAAATGGTGCTCGCCCAGAAGGTTCTCGCTGGACCTTTATGCAGCGTAACGGTATTTTTAGAGATACACCAAACGCAGAACAAGCGACTAAACAATATGTTGAGCTGGCGCATGCTAATAATATAACGCCAGCACAGCTTGCACTCGCATGGTGTAATCAAGTAGACGGTGTGACGTCGTCTATTATTGGTGCAACAAGTATGGCGCAATTAAAAGAAGATATTGATGCATTTGATATTACGCTAAGTGATGACGTGCTAACTGACATTGATACTATTTTTAGAAATAATCCGATGCCGTATTAGGGCGTGTTTGCTGATTTAAAACAGATAATTAAATGGTATTTAATTATCTGTTTAGTTACCTATTTAACTTGCTTGCCAGTGATGCTCTAGTAAACACTGATCATTGGCATAAAGCGCGACAGCAAAAATACTTTTCGCGGTTACCTCCCCTGCACCGGAAGGTGTGCCTGTCATGATCACATCGCCATCTTCTAAGCTCATAAACTCGCTGATGTTTTGTAAAATAGATTCAGGGTTATGTAACATAAAATGAGTATCCCCTTGCTGAATAACAACATTATTAATTTTAAGTTCAAACGTAAAATGCTGCATTGCATCTGTTAACTCTATAAAATCAGTTAAAATAACTGAACCGTCAAATGCTTTAGCTCGCTCCCAAGGGAGTCCTTTATTTTTTAATTTACTTTGTAATGTACGCTTAGTTAAATCAAGGCCTAACCCAACACCTACAAACTTTTTATTTTTTACAACAAAACATAGCTCTGTTTCATAGTGCAGGGTATCGCCGTTATGAGCCGAATTTAATAGCGTGGTAATTGCACTATTTGGCTTATTAAATAGCACCATTTGATCTGGCGTTTCATTATTTAACTCCGCAATGTGCGCAGTGTAATTTCGACCAACACAAACTACTTTTGATGGTGTTAATTCTTCAGATACTAACTTTATTGAATGCATATAAATAACATCTCAGTTATGAGCTAATAAGCGTTTCTAACAAGCTTAAATTAATAGGTTTTAGTAAAACTCTGTCAATATTTAAATCTTTTATCTCTTTAGGATCAGGCTCTGCACCACTTACAATTACTAAACGTAACTCAGGGTAACGCTTATTAATTTGCTGGCCTAAATCAACCCCTCGCCCATCAGGTAAATGCATGTCGAGTAATACTTTATTAAATTGCTGATCGTGATTGAGTATTTGTAAACATTGCGCGCAACTCGACGCTATCACGGTTTCCACTCCTAAACTTTCTAAAAGCAACTGTGTTATTTGCGCTGCATCATGGTCATCTTCAACAAGTAAAAAACGCTGCTTTTTTTCTGTTAAGCTTTTATCACTGTTTATATCTTTAGCTTTAGGCGCGTGCTCTGGCGCTATTAAGTAATCTTGTAAACATTGATATAAAGCAGCACTATCAACCGGCTTTGGTATTACATCATTAAAACCAAGTGCTGCCAGCTCCTCATGTATCCCTTTCATTGTTGCAGCCGTCAGCGCGATTATTGGGCCTTTATAACCCATTTTTCTAAGCTCTATAGTAGCTTCCTTGCCGCCCATTACAGGCATATGAATATCAATAAAAATAATATCATAAGGCGCTTTATACGCATCCGCGATACGCACTTTTTCAAGTGCTTGCTGACCATGCTCTGCATAATCAACCCTCGCACCGCAAGAGCTGATCATGTGCCCTACTAGCATGCGTAAATCACGTAAATCATCAACAACCAATACACGGCCACTTACTTTACAAGGAGCTAATTTACTGTGTAATTGCGGCGCACTACTAAAGTTAAGAACTTGTCGCTCTACCTCACTAATATCCCCAGGATACACCGAAATCGTAAATGTAGAGCCTTTGCCAAATTCAGATTGTAAATTAATATCGCCATGCATACGCGCTAATAATTCTGCGCATATTGCTAAACCAAGACCCGCTCCGCCAACAGAGCGCGATTCCACATCGGCTATTTGCTCAAACGGTTTAAAAATAAGCTTTTGTTTTTCAGGTGCAATCCCCATGCCCGTGTCTTTAATACTAAAAAACAGCATTTCACGGTCATCAACCCATTGGGTCCACGCATTAATAACAATTTCGCCTTTATCGGTAAATTTAACGGCATTATTTATTAAATTTATTAATATTTGGCGAACTCTTGTAGCGTCAAGTCGTGCAACTAAAGGCAGTGGTTTATCTGATTCAAAACGAAGCGTAAGCCCCTTATCAAGCACTGATACACGCATTAAGGTATAAACATCCGCGAGCATACTATCAAGGTTAACTTCGCTTAAGGTAAGCTCGAGTTTATCGGCCGCTATTTTAGATAAATCGAGTACATCGTTCAATAAGCTTAATAAATGTTTACCGTTTCGATAAATAACACCCAACTCATTTTCTGCTTGTTGACTAAAATCGCTCTGCATTAATAATTCGGTATAACCTAAAATAGATGACAGTGGAGTGCGCAGTTCATGGCTCAAATGAGCTAAAAATCGGTCCTTTGAGCGGTTTTCGGCTTCGGCTTTTAAACGCTCAACTCGCTCGCCTTCTACATCTTTTCGTGCCAATGCATAGCGAATAGCGCGAGCAAAACGGCTCGAACTCATTTCTGTTTTTATTAAATAATCGACTGCACCGGCATCGAGTGCCGCTGAGTCTAACTCGTCGTTTGATTGCCCGGTGAGCATAATAATCGGGCCGCTAAAGCCATTGGCAATGGCTTCCTTTAATACATCTAATCCGTTTGATGCACCTAAGCGGTAATCAAGCAGGCAAATGTCATGCTCATTTTTACTAAGTGTTTCAATTGCCTGCTCAGGAGAGCTAACCCATTGAATGTTAAACGTGTGTGAATCTAATTGTTCTAAATAGTCGCAGGTGAGTATGTAATCATCTTCATCATCTTCTACGAGCAGCAACTGAGTCACTTTATCTAACATAAAATCTCCATTAATCGTTAAATGTTGCCGGCAGCTCTACAAACTCTACCCAATACTTTCCTAACGTTTTCATTAGCTCAACTAAGCCATCAAACGTCACCGGTTTTGTAATATAAGATGCAGCCCCTAAGTTGTATCCCTTAACCATATCTTCTTCTTGTTTAGACGTAGTTAAAATAACAACCGGAATTCCCTTTAGGTTAGGGTTTGCTTTAATTGCTTCAAGCGCTTCACGACCATCCATTCTTGGCATATTTAGATCTAGTAATATAAGCCCAGGACGCGGCGACACAGCTTTATCGGCAAACTTTCCTCTGCGCTCTAAGTATTCAAGTAATTCAACGCCGTCTTCAACAAAATGAAGGTCGTTAAGTACACGGCTTTCAGCAAGGGCATCTTGTGTTAACAAACGATCATCTTCATCATCGTCTGCCATTAAAATAGTAATCGGTTTTACTTTTGAATAGGGCATTTAAGCCTCTCCTTGCAATGTGAAAAGCGCAGCTTCCACAGGTAGTTTTATAATGAAGGTCGCACCTTCACCGTCCTTACTTTGAGCTGTAATAGTTCCGCCGTGTCGCTCTACAATACGCCGACATACTGAAAGACCAATACCGGTACCTTTATACTCAGAGCGACCATGTAAGCGCTGAAACGGAACAAATATTTTATCGGCGTAGTCTTGTGAAAAACCAATGCCATTATCTGTTATCGTAATAATTTGAAAACTTAAATGCGTATTATGATCAGCACTAAAAATATCTTCATGCTGATAGCTTATCTTTATATGCGGGCTCACATCAGCTCTTCTAAATTTAACTGCATTTGACAGCAAGTTTAAAAATAATTGCTGCATTTGACTTTTATCTGCTTGAATAACAGGTAAATTTTCTACATCAATTTGTGCGTTAGATTCTTTTATCGCGATTTCTAAATCACTTAATACATCGGTTACAACTTCGTTTAAACTTGTATCAGCAAACTCTTTACCGCGCGTAGCAATACGCGAAAACTCAAGTAAGTCATTAATTAAATTAGACATACGCTGGGCAGCGTTTTTCATGCGGCCAATATAATCGATGCCTTTTTCGCCCAACTCATCTTTGAACATGGTTTCAAGGCGATCACTAAATGCTTGAATTTTACGAAGCGGCTCTTGTAAATCATGGCTCGCAACAAAAGCAAATTCCTCTAACTCACGATTACTACGACTCAGTTCATCTGAATATAGTGTTAGCTCTTGCGTTCGCTCCGACACTTTAGCGGCTAACGTTTCGTTTTGTTTTTCAAGCTCAAAACGATATTGGGCCGCATTTCTTAAATTAAGACGCGTCATAATAAACATACCAATAATAAGCAGAGCACTTGTTATTGCTGTAATCGCAAAGGTAATTTTTGCCTCATTTTTAATTTTTGCTAATTTCGCAAAGTGACTCACTTTAAAGAGTAGTTCTCGGTCTTGAATTTCATTAACATTTTCACGAATTTGCTTATAAAGTTTTCTGCCTTTATGTGTATTAAGTATATATAACGCACGTCGCTCTTTGTCATTAAGAGCAAGATTAACCGTGGTCTTTAATTCTTTAATTTTACTGCCTGTAAGTACTAACAACTGGGCAATTCGATCTGCTTGGCCGTCTATTTCAGAATGAAGCGATTTTACATGATTTGTTTGCTCCTCTAACTGCCCTATCGCATCGTAGTAAGGCGTTAAATAATCATCCTCTTCCGTTAATAAATAACCACGTTGACCCGATTCAGCTTGTACGATAGACAAATGCAGTTTCTCTATTGCCGTTGCCAGCATATTTGTATTGTCTAAACTTTTTTGAGTTTGCGTTAACCCTTGAATCGTATTCAGTGCTAAAAAAGCATTGCCTACAATAATGCTTAATACCACCACAATAAAAGCGGCCCACGTAATATTCGCTTTACCTTGCTGTTTTTGCTTGCTCATAGATGTGTAAACGCCTGAGTTAAATTTGTTAATCGTTATTATGATCAGTAATATTTTGCAAACTCTCACTGCATTGCTGGCAGTTCAAAATTATTTTATCTAAGGCTTCAATCGCCTTTTGTTTGGGCATATCGTTTTCTAACACTAATTTTATTAGCTCCGCGTTCATTGAAATTCTATTCAATGGAGCTCTTGCATCATGAACAAGTTTATTAAGCGCTGTGCTTTGCTTACTTTCTTCAGTCACGATAATATTTCCTTTTGTTTAACCAAAATCTAAGTTACTTGTACTCACCAATTCCACCGTAAGCATTAAGGCGGTTATAAAGTGTCTTAGTGCTAATACCTAACATTTGTGCCGCAAGCGTTTTATTGCCTTGCACTTTATCGAGCGTTGCATGAATGAGCTCTTTTTCAACTTCTTCAATTGTTTGCCCTGCCGATACCTGTTTTTCTGCTGCTTGATTATTAACACGTGAAAAAGGCGACTCTAAATTGTCAGGCAGCGTAATATCACTGGTTTGCGGATCACTCATAATAAAGGCACGATGAATTGCATGGCGAAGCTCACGTACATTACCAGGCCATTCATAGCTTTGTAGCTCTTTTAGCTGTTGCGCTGTCCAGCTAAACGCGGTGCCATTTTCATCATTTAATTGCTCTAAAAATGCTTTAGCTAAAAGCGGAATGTCTTCTTTGCGATCGCGCAGTGGCGGTATATCAATAGGAAAAACAGCCAGCCTAAAATAAATATCTTCACGAATAACATTGTTGTGCGCTAAATCGCTAAGCGTGCGGTTAGTCGCCGAAATAACACGGCAGTTAGTCGGTATTTCTCGGTTACCGCCTACACGCGTTACTTTTTTAGTTTCAAGTACTCGCAGTAAATTTGGTTGCATATCAATTGGCATTTCGGTTACTTCATCCAAAAATAAAGTTCCGTTATTTGATTGCTCAAAAACGCCCTCTTTGCGTGCGATTGCTCCCGTAAAAGCCCCTTTTTCATGGCCAAATAATTCACTACCAATTAATTCTTTTGAAAGCGCACCACAGTTACTTGCAACTAATGGCCCTTCACATTGGCTTGCGTTATGAATAGCTTGCGCCACCACCTCTTTACCGGCACCACTTTCACCCATAAGCATTACGTTCGCATTTGTTTTAGCTACACGTTCAATCATGTTGTAAAGTTTTTGCATTGCTTCTGATTCGCCAATCAGCCCACCAAAATGACGAGTAATACCGCTCGACTTGGCTTTTTTAACTGCTTTTTTAGGACCACTTAAAACCAGCTCTAAGTCTTCTCGCTGTAATGGTTTTAATAAATGCCCAACATTAGGCTCGCACATTTCAGCTAAAATACCTTTAACTGAAGGGTGCCCTGATATAAGTGTAATTTTTGGAGACTGTCCAATCATTTTTAAATGATCAAGAAGATGTAAACCGCTGCCGTCAGGTAACATAAAATCAAGAAGAACATGATCAAAGGTATTATTTTCAAACCACTGATGCGCTTCTTTTAAACTGGTCGCGGTGTTTATATTATGGCCGAGAAATTCGACGATATGGCAAACAACATCACTAAACTCGACGTCATCGTCAACTAAAAGTATATTTAACATGATAAATCCCTATTCTTTTTTATCATTCTACGCACCCTTACACCTAATTTAAAGGAAGGTGTGCTTAAAAGCGCTTTCATCTAAATAAACTAAATGGGTTAACGTCTTATTTTACCAACCTGAGATTTACGTATGCTGAAAAAAAACGATCACATTAATTTCTATTACCTGCAACTTCAACAACGTGCTTGAATGAAACAGCTGATATAATTAACCTGAACTGCGGATAATAAATCTATCTCAAGCAGCTACTTTTAATGCGAGCTGCGTTGAATTTACTTGCAATAAGCTCGCTATTGACGCGTAAATTCGTCTTATTTTCACCGAAAACCTCTGGCTAGAGAAAAAATTATAATTTCATTATGGTTCAATATGTTAGTAAATATCTTAACCAGAGTTTAGGTTAATCAGAGCTCAAAAAAATGGGATACAAAATGCAGCAATTAAAAACCCTAATTCATTCCGGTATTAATATTGATCAAGGAACTACTTTTGTTCGCTTGACCGCGCGCGCCATTGTTATTAAAAATAATAAAATCTTATTAATGTACACCAATCGTTATGAAGACTACAGCTTACCTGGCGGTGGGGTGGATGAAGGCGAAAGCATTGAGCAAGGTTTGATCCGCGAACTAAATGAGGAAACTGGCGCACAACAAATAAATGTTGTTAAAGCCTTTGGCCTCTACGAAGAGTACCGACCTTGGTATAAAGATGATTTTGATATTATTCATATAAAATCATATTGCTATGTATGCAATATTGCCGATGAATTTGGTAAAGCTCAATTAGAGCATTACGAACAGCAAAATGGTATGACCGCTAAATGGGTAAATATTAACGATGCGATTGCACATAATGAGCGCACGCTGGCTAACAGCGAGAAACAAGGGTTATCAATCCTCCGTGAAACCTATTTACTCAAAAAAATTGCGACACAATTTTTCTAACCTCCTTACTAGGGCGTGTTGACCTTTGTGGATTGAAATTTGTTCAATCTAGGGGCGATTTAATCGCGGCGCGAGGTTTGTAACCTAGTGGGCTAAGTAAAAACCGAGCAACAAAGAGTTAATCGTCCCTAGAAAGAACCCAAAGGGCAGCGCATGTTTGGCATTTATT
>NZ_PNDU01000164.1:0-2984 GCF_005886635.1 Pseudoalteromonas sp. S558
AAGGGTTCTGCCTAGGGGCAATTTACTCTTTGTTGCTCGGTTTTTACTTAGCCCGCTAGGCTAAAAATCTCGCGCCGCGATTAAATCGCCCCTAGATTGAACAAATTTTAATCCACAAAGGTCAACAGGCCCTAGAACATTGGAGTGTAAATGTATCTTTTTGAAGGTCTAAAAAAGAAAATTTCTGAATACTTGCCTGCCGCAGATGTGGAGCTAGTACAAAAATCTTACGTGGTAGCCCGAGAGGCCCATGAAGGACAAACTCGCTCAAGCGGCGAGCCTTACATAACTCATCCTGTTGAAGTAACCCAAATTCTTGCCGGCATGCATCTTGACCATGAAACGCTCATGGCGGCGTTAATGCATGATGTAATTGAAGATACCGATTTTAGCCAACAAGATTTAGCCGAAATTTTTGGTGAAACGGTTGCTGAATTGGTTGAAGGCGTAAGTAAGCTCGATAAGCTCAGCTTTAAAGACAAAAAAGAATTTCAAGCTGAAAACTACCGTAAAATGATTATGGCAATGACTCAAGACATACGAGTTATTTTAATCAAGCTTGCTGATAGAACTCACAATATGCGTACATTGGGCGCTCTTCGCCCCGATAAACGCCGCCGTATAGCACGCGAAACACTAGAAATATACGCGCCAATAGCAAACCGTTTAGGTATTCACGATATTAAAAATGAACTTGAAGATTTAGGTTTTCAAGCTCTATATCCTATGCGCCATCGTGCACTTAAATCTGAAGTTGCAAAAGCACGTGGTAATCGAAAAGAAGTTATTTCAAATATTCAAAACGAAATTGAAGCACGCCTTGAAGAATCAGGCATAAAAGCGACGGTATCGGGCCGCGAAAAGCACCTTTATAGTATTTATAAAAAAATGCTCAATAAAGAGCTGTTATTTAACGAAGTCATGGATATTTACGCGTTTAGAATTGCGGTTGACTCTATGGATACGTGCTATCGCGTATTAGGTGTTGCTCACAGTCTTTATAAGCCGATTGAAACGCGCTTTAAAGACTATATTGCAGTGCCTAAAACCAATGGCTATCAGTCGCTTCATACTTCTTTAGTTGGCCCACACGGCATACCTGTTGAGATCCAAATTCGTACTCACGATATGGATCATATGGCAGACAAAGGCGTGGCCGCACACTGGATGTATAAAAAATCGGGTGATGGCGCGGGTAATACGTCACAACAACGTGCTCGTCAATGGATGCAAAGCTTATTAGAGCTTCAGCAAAGTGCTGGTTCGTCATTTGAATTTATTGAAAACGTGAAAACTGAGCTATTCCCTGAAGAAATTTACGTATTTACGCCAGATGGTCGGATAGTTGAATTACCGATGGGCGCAACCGCTGTTGATTTTGCATATGCTGTGCACACTGACGTTGGTAATACGTGCGTAGGGGCAAGAGTAAATCGTAAACCTTATCCATTGAGTAAAGCACTGGATACCGGCCAAACAATAGAAGTAATTACAAGCTCTGGCGCGCACCCAAATGCAACTTGGCTAAACTTTATTGTTACCGGTAAAGCACGTTTAGGTGTTCGTAACTACCTTAAAAGTCAGCATCATGAAGAAGCGCTGTTATTGGGTAGACGTTTACTTGATTCAGCATTAGGTGAAAATAAGTTAGATAGTATTGCTGATGAAAATATAGCACGCGTACTTGAAGAGCATGAGCTTTCTACATTACTTGAGCTATTAGTCGCAATAGGCTCTGGTAATCTAATGAGTATGTTAATTGCTAAACGCTTGTTACAAAACGAAAATGATGATTTAACAGATATTACTAATCAAGCCAAAGCAACTATTATCGGCACCGAAGGCATGTTAGTTAATTACTCTAAGTGTTGCCGCCCTGTACCAGGGGATGCTATAACGGCGCATGTAAGCCAAGGTAAAGGCCTGACTGTTCATCGCCAAGAATGTAAAAACATTCGTGGTTGGGAAAATGAACGCTCTAAATACCTTGTTGTAAAATGGGACGATAACCCAGAAAAAGAATACATTGCTGCGCTTAGGGTTGAAATTATTAATCATCAAGGCGCATTAGCAAAATTAACCAATGTTGTTGCTACAACCCAAGCCAATATTGTCGAAATTGCCACCGATGAAAAAGAAAGTAATTTATACGTGATAGATTTAGGGGTCACCGTTAAAAACCGTGTCCATGTTGCTAACATTATGCGTAAAATTCGTGTAATGCCTGATGTTCAAAAAGTCTATCGTAAAAAGTAAAATAGGAAACTCATGAATAAAGCATTTATTTCTACCGACAAAGCACCAGCAGCTATTGGCACATACAGCCAAGCAGTTAAAGTTGGTACCGCTGTTTATTTATCTGGCCAAATCCCATTAGTGCCAGAAACCATGGAAGTTATATCAGAAGACTTTAGCGAACAAACACATCAAGTATTTAAAAATATTGCTGCTGTATGTGAAGAAGCTGGCGGTCAGATACACGACCTAGTTAAGGTAAATATTTACCTTACTGATTTATCAAACTTTGCTATTGTTAACGAAGTAATGAGCCAATACTTTAAAAAGCCATACCCAGCGCGTGCTGCGATTGGAGTACGTGCATTACCAAAAAATGTGCAAGTTGAGATTGATGGCATTATGGAGCTTCCTTCAACTAACTAATATTATTTTTGAGCTATAGACCTGCGCTATAGCTCAAACCTTCTTGCCTCTTCCTACACCACTTTGTTTTTCTTGATTTCTTGACTCAAAAGTAAATTAATAGCACTCTATAATTAGGTTGTTAATACAAACATAACTTAACCTGAACTCAGGATAATAAATCTATCTCAAGCAGCTATTTTCAGCGCTAACTGCGTTGAATTTACTTGCAATAGGCCAGCTATTGACGCGTAAATTCGCCTTGTTTTCACTGAAAATCTCTGGCTAGAGAAAAATAAATTTAAATATCATTATGATTCAATATATTAGTAAATATCTTAACC
>NZ_PNDU01000165.1:0-680 GCF_005886635.1 Pseudoalteromonas sp. S558
AAAAACCAATACGTTGGCCTTTTTCATTGATTATTTTTTCAAGTAACCATGAATTTTCACCGGCTTTAAAGGTCAAGTGTTGGTCGTCAGGCGTCACGAGCACGTGCTTGCCATTGGTTTGATAATGCAGTGCCAGATTACTGCTTAACTGATAGCTCGATTGCCCAGGCTTTACTTTTTCAAAGCGGTGTTTAGCGCCATGCTCGTCTTGGTATTCTAACCAATACGTGCCTTTTTGTTTAGGCCCTACTTTGGGTGGCGGCTGGTAATGCTCAGTTAAGCGCACCATAAAATCGTGTCGCCAACCATTGCCCATCACACTGCACACATCAGCATGGGATGAACGGTACAAACGTCGCCAAATTAATTGTTTGCTGCCTGCTAGAGTAAAATCGATTAAAGGCAGTATCTCTTCACCCGATAGCATTGAAACCGGGTCTGAGCGGCATGCTTGCTCAGTAACAGGCGTTTCACTTGCGGTCGCATTACTGGCGCTGCCTGAGTTAGATTTAGGCGCTTGCGCGGCGCTTTTTCCAGACGCGGGAGACGCGCCCTTTTTCGCTGATTTTTTACCCGCTGAGCCGCTGTTTGGCGGGAATAAACGATAAGGGCTTAGGCTAAAAACCTAAGCCCTTACAACATCCATGTTGTTAAAGAGCATATTTGTAATATATATTTAC
>NZ_PNDU01000166.1:0-398 GCF_005886635.1 Pseudoalteromonas sp. S558
AGCGCCATGCTCGTCTTGGTACTCCAACCAATACGTGCCTTTTTGTTTAGGCCCTACGTTGGGTGGCGGCTGGTAATGCTCAGTTAAGCGCACCATAAAGTCGTGTCGCCAACCATTGCCCATCACACTGCACACATCGGCATGGGATGAACGGTACAAACGTCGCCATATTAATTGTTTGCTGCCTGCTAGAGTAAAATCGATTAAAGGCAGTATTTCTTCACCCGATAGCATTGAAACTGGGTCTGAGCGGCATGCTTGCTCAGTAATAGGGGTTTCACTTGCGGTCGTATTACTGGCACTGCCTGAGTTAGATTTAGGCGCTTGCGCGGCGCTTTTTCCAGACGCGGGAGACGCGCCCTTTTTCGCTGATTTTTTACCCGCTGAGCCGCTGAGTG
>NZ_PNDU01000167.1:0-9960 GCF_005886635.1 Pseudoalteromonas sp. S558
GATTATTAAGTTTATTTTCTCTAGCAAGAGATTTTCAGTGAAAATAAGGCGGAATTACGTGTCAATAGCTGGCCTATTGCAAGTAATTTCAATGCAGTTAGCGCTAAAAACAGCTGCTTGAGATAGATTTATTATCCAGAGTTCAGGTTACTTAGAGTGCATCCTTAACGGCTCTTAATTCACGGCGGCTAACGGGGAGTAATTCATCACAACCTTGTAATTGAATAACATGATGTCCATTGCTTTGGCTATGTAAAGCGATAATCTTGCTTCTGTTTACCAAGGTGTTGCGATGAATACGTAAGATAAAAGTTTGGTATAACGCTTCGAGCTGCTTTAAGCTTTGCTCAATAAGTGCGTCACCCTCTTCGAATACTATTTTTGTATATTTTTCTTCCGCACTAAAATAAAAAATTGATTCCATTTCAATACTCTTAAGCGTACCTGCTAGCTGATAGCTGATTTTATTCATGTGCTGCTTTTGTACCTGTACTCTAGTTAAGCGCCCTAACTGCTCTATTGCTTTATATAAGCTTTGCTCTGATATTGGTTTTACTAAATAACCCGCTGCATTTAATCCAATAGCATCTAATGCATGCTCTGGATGCGCCGTGGTAAATATAATTGCAGGGGGAACAGCCGAAAAATTCAATTCTTTAGCAACCTCTAACCCACTCATTCCAGGCATATCAACGTCTAAAAAAACTAAATCAGGTATCTGTTTTTTAGCTAATTGTAACGCTTCTCGGCCATTACTTGCCTCCCCTAATAACCTTATCGTTTGGCTATTAGTAAGTAAGCGCTTTAAGCGTACCCGAGCAAGGGGCTCATCATCAACAATGAGTATATTCATGAAATATTCTCAACACGTTTAGGGATCACAACTTTCACCCTAAATACGCCATGGTTATTAGCTATTGTTAGTTGTGCTTTATTTTTATAATAAATATTTAATCGCTGGCGAATATTATCAAGTGCCATGCCGTTATTAGCTCTTTTTTTAGTTTCATTCACCGTTATAGGATTAGAAACAATAATAGTTAAATAGCCAGTAGTAACATGCAGCTCAACATTAATAACAGCCCCACTTTCGCTCGTTTCTACACCATAGTAGACCGCGTTTTCAATTAAAGGCTGCAATGTTAAACACGGAATTAAAAGTGCTGGCAACTCATTTGGTATGTGCCAATCAACTTGTAAACGAGTACCAAAACGCCACATTTCGAGTGCAATGTATTGCTTACTCAACGCAATTTCATCTTCTAAAGATACATTTTTCCCTGAGCGCATTGCGGCTTGCGATAATGCTGCTAACGCCAAAATAGCCTGCTCAGCGGCTTGTGCATCATGATGAGTAAGTTCTGCGGCTGTATTTAAGCTATTGTATAAAAAATGGGGGCGGATACGCGCTTGGAGTGCATCGAGCTCGGCGCGAGAAAGCGCTTTTGTTTGCTGTTCATTTTCAAAGTAAAGTAATAAAAATTGTACAAATAATGCCGTAAGCAAAAAAACAATAATGCAATTTCGAAGAGTAAAAAACACCAGTTGTTCTCTATTTTCTATATCAAAAGCAAAGTATGAAAACAGTATGCTAAATGCAATCGTACTTACTATAAAAGTGATAAAAAAATAAGCTAATTGAAAAAAATGAGTGTGTTTTTGTAAAAAGAGCCGACATAAATATAAAGAAGAAGTACTGACTAAAACAATTAAATGGATAAATAAACAGATAACCCCAAGGCGTTGCCATATATCCCCATCTGTATTGGGTGAAAACGCCAGCACAATAGCAATAACTTGAGACACAATAAGCGAAGCTAGAACGCCTCGCTCATTAAAAAGAGCCGAAAAAAGCAATGCATCAGATTGAAGCGATTTGCTCATAACGACTCTCCTTTAATCTAAATTTTTAAATTAACGCAGCTCTACTGGCACAGCAAATACGATATTCTCTATTTCACCAGGATTCTCAACAACCTGTTTACCACCAAGTTCTTTTAATCGGCTAATTACCTGTTGTACGAGCACTTCTGGCGCCGATGCACCGGCAGTGACTCCCACTGATTTAGCATCTACAACCCACTGGGCTTGCACATCAGTGGCATCATCAATCAAATAAGCAACCGTACCCATTTTATCTGCAAGTTCACGCAAGCGATTTGAGTTAGAGCTGTTTTTAGCCCCTACGACTAATAACACGTCAACTTTGTCTGCTAAATCACGCACTGCATCTTGTCGATTCTGTGTTGCATAACAAATATCATCTTTACGCGGTCCATCAATAGATGGAAATTTAGTACGAAGCGTATCAATGACATCCGCTGTATCATCTACAGATAACGTTGTTTGACTGCAGTAAAAAAGATTTTCTGCATTTTTTACATTTAATGATAGAACATCTTCCACTGTTTCAACTAGGTAAATACCTCCGGCTGAGTTATCGTATTGCCCCATTGTACCCTCTACCTCAGGGTGCCCATGATGACCTATCAAAATACACTCAATACCTTTGCGGCTAGCGCGCGTAACTTCCATATGTACTTTAGTTACAAGCGGACACGTTGCATCAAATACTTTTAAATCACGGCGTTTAGCCTCCGAACGAACAGCTTGCGATACGCCATGTGCGCTAAAAATAACAATGCTATCGTCAGGTACTTGATCAAGTTCTTCAACAAATACTGCACCACGGCTTTTTAGCCCGTCAACCACATAACGGTTATGCACTACTTCGTGGCGAACATAAATCGGTTTTTCAAAAATATCTAAAGCGCGCTCAACAATACTAATCGCACGGTCAACACCAGCGCAAAAGCCTCGAGGATTAGCTAATAATATTTCCATTAACCTTCTACCTCAATAATATCTACTTCAAACGTTAAACGCTGACCCGCTAAAGGATGATTAAAATCAATCGTTACCGACTCGCCTTGCACTTCACGCACTAAACCAGGAAGTTCAGTCCCATCAGGTTGAGTAAACGCAATAATTGCACCTACCTTAGCTGGTGTTTCTGGGCCAAATTTACTACGGTCAACATAGTAAATATTATCTGGGTTTGGCTGACCAAACGCATCCTCAGGTTCTAGTTCAAAGGTTTTGCTTTCGCCGGCAGTCAGCCCTAATAAACATTTCTCAAAGTTTGCTGTTAGGCTACCGTCACCCATTACTAATTTAGCAGGCTTATTATGTACCTTAGTAGAATCAGCGGCAGAGCCATCTTCTAATTTAATAGAAAAATGGAAAATAACTTGCGAGTTTTCACCAATTACAGCTTGGCTCATGCTTTATGCTCCTTCGGACTCTCACCTGTAAAGGCGTCAAATAACAATAGTGCTGCGCCAATACAAATAGCGCAATCAGCAATATTGAATACAGGAAAATGTGAGTCTTTATAAAATACGTGAATAAAGTCGATTACATAACCATACGCAATACGATCGTATAAATTACCAATAGCGCCTGCAAGTACCAACGCGTAGGCACCGCATAGTACTTTGTTTGTTGCAGGTAAACGTTTTAGCCACCACACAAGCAAAGCACTAATAGCAATGGCAATCGCACTTAAAAACCAACGCTGCCAACCACCCGCTTCACTTAAAAAGCTATAAGCAGCACCATAGTTATGCACATAAGTAATACTAAAAACAGGGAGTAAATTTATCGACTCTTGATAAGCCATTGTCCCTACAACAAGTGTTTTACTGGCAAAGTCTATTACTAAAAGTAATAGACTCAACCAAAGCCACACTAAACCACTTTTTTGGGCTAATTTGCTCACTGAGAATAACTCCTAAGCGAATTGACGCTTTTCGCCTTCGCCATCAACATTGCTTACACAACGACCACAAATTTCAGGATGAGCAGGCTCAACACCTACATCTTCGCTGTAATGCCAACAACGCTCACATTTAGCAGCATCTGTTGCAGCAACACTAATAAATAAGCCTTCAATTTCGGTGGCTTGTGTATCAGCAGGCTGGCTATCAACTTCAGTAACATTTACAGCTGATGTTAACAATACAAAACGCAGTTCATCACCAAGCGCATTTAATTTAGCGGCAAGCTCTTTACCTGTAAATAAATTAACCGTTGCCTGAAGCGTTGCACCAATGACTTCTTCTTTACGTGCAGCTTCTAATAAGCGGTTTACTTCGTCGCGTACAGTTAGAATTTCTAACCAGTCATCGTTACTAAATTGGCTATTTGTTGGCGCTTGTAAACCATCGTACCAAACAGATGTAAATACGTAGTCACTACGCTCACCCGGTAACGCTTCCCAAATTTCTTGTGCGGTAAAGCTCATAATAGGGGCCATCCAACGCGTCATTGCTTCTGCAATATGATAAAGCGCTGTTTGACAAGAACGACGTGCATGACTATCGCTCTTAGCTGTGTACTGGCGGTCTTTAATTACGTCTAAATAGAACGAACCAAGTTCACCCGTACAGAAGTTCATTAGCTTTTGCGTTACTAATAGCATTTGGTAGCTATCGTATGCGGCTAAAATTTCGTCTTGCAACTGAGCAGCACGACCAACAATCCACTTATCAAGCTCAACCATGTCATTAATAGCAACTTGATCTGTTTTTGGATCAAAACCATTTAGGTTAGCTAGTAAGTAACGGCTAGTATTACGAATACGGCGGTAACGATCGGCTGAACGTTTAAATATTTCATCCGACACAGTCATTTCTGCCGTGTAATCGGTAGAAGCCACCCATAAACGTAGAATGTCGGCACCTAGTTTATTCATCACATTTTGTGGTGAAATAACATTGCCTAGTGACTTAGACATTTTGCGGCCGTTTTCATCAACAGTAAAACCATGCGTCAATACTTGGCGGTATGGCGCATGACCATTAATAGCCACTGATGTCATCATTGATGACATAAACCAACCACGGTGCTGATCAGACCCTTCAAGGTATAAATCAGCTGGACCCACTAAGTCTTCACGTGCGTCTACAACACAAGCGTGTGACACACCTGAGTCAAACCATACATCTAGCGTATCTTGCACTTTCATGTATTGCTTGGCGTCTGCTTCACCAAGTAAAGTAGCTGGTTCTAAATCGTACCATGCTTGAATACCAGACTTTTCAACAAGCTCTGCTGCTTGTGAAATTAGCTCTTGTGTATTTGGGTGAAGTGCACCGGTGTCTTTATCAACGAACAACGCGATTGGCACGCCCCAAGTACGCTGGCGAGAAATACACCAATCTGGGCGGCTTTCAACCATGTTAGAAATGCGGCTTTCGCCCCACTCTGGTAACCACTGCGTGTTTTTAATTTCTTTTAAAGAATCTTGACGTAAGTTAGCCTGATCCATACTTACAAACCATTGTGGTGTAGCACGGAAAATAATAGGGGTTTTATGACGCCAGCAATGTGGGTAACTATGCGTAAGCGCATGATGATGCATAAGCGCACCACGCTCTTTTAATACTTCAATTACGCTCGCATTCGCTTTAAATACATGCTGACCTGCAAAAAGTTCGGTATCTGGTAAATAAACACCATTTGCACCAACAGGGTTAGCTACTTCAAGGTTGTAATTTAAACCAGCCACGAAATCTTCTTGACCATGACCAGGGGCAGTATGTACAACGCCAGTACCTGAATCAGTCGTTACGTGTTCTGCAACGATCACCGGTACATTAAAATCATAAAAAGGATGCGCAACTTGTAAGTTTTCAAGCGCAGCACCTTTTACATAACCTAATACGTGAAAGTGATTAAAACCAAAACGGTCCATTGCATCTTTAACAAGCTCAGAGCCTAAAATTAGACGTTGTTGTACGCCTTCATCTTCAACCTGTACTAATGCATACTCTAAATCGGCATGCACTGCCACGGCGCGGTTTGCAGGAAGCGTCCACGGTGTTGTTGTCCAAATAACAGTACCAACACTGCCTTCACCTTTATGGCCTTCAAGCAAATCAAATGCGCTAACAACAGCATTTTGATCAACAAAGGTAAATCGTACATCAATCGCTGGTGATTGCTTATCTTGGTATTCAACTTCAGCTTCTGCTAATGCTGAACCACAATCTGTACACCAATGCACAGGCTTAGCACCTTTATGCAAATGACCTTTTTCAATAATACGACCAAGTACACGAATTGCATTCGCTTCAAAGTCAAAGTTCATTGTTAAGTAAGGCTTATCCCAATCTGCAAATACGCCTAAACGTTTAAAATCAACTTTTTGACCTTCAACTTGTTTTTTAGCGTATGCACGGCATTTTTCACGAAACTCGCTCGCGGTTACTTTTACGCCCGGCTTGCCTACTTTTTTCTCAACCATTAACTCGATTGGTAAACCATGACAATCCCAACCAGGAACTAATGGTGAATCAAAGTCAGATAATGTTTTAGACTTAACAATAATGTCTTTTAATATTTTATTAACTGAGTGGCCTAAATGGATGTCGCCATTTGCATACGGAGGGCCGTCATGCAAAATAAAGGTCTTTTTACCTTTCTTAGCGCTGCGAATTTGACCGTATAGGTCGTCTTCATACCATGCTTTAAGCATTTTTGGTTCACGTTGTGCCAAATTGCCACGCATTGGAAACGGTGTTTCCGGTAAGTTCAAAGTATGTTTATAGTCGCTCATTTATCCTACATTCCGTCTCTATCGGCTACCTGATTTAAACCAAAACACTGCTTAGCGGCAGCAACATCAGTTGCTATTTGCGCCGTTAATTGTGTTAATGTCTCGAATTTTTTTTCATTGCGAAGTTTTTTTATTAACTCCACATGCATAAATTGTCCGTAAATATCCTGTGCAAAATCAAAAAGATGAACTTCTAATAATGCACGAGTTCCATTAAATGTGGGCTTATTGCCTACATTTGCAACGCCAAAAATCTGTTTTCCTGCAATCGTTGCTTGCACTGCAAACACCCCGTTGACAGGACACACTTGGCGTTTTAGGGCAATATTTGCCGTTCTAAAACCGAGTTCACGTCCTCTTTTCCAGCCGTGTATAACACGCCCAGAAATAGCATAATCGTGACCAAGCATTGTTTTAGCACTTGCTAAGTCACCAGATGCCAAAGCATCTCGTATTAAAGTGCTGCTTACTCTAGCATTTAATTGACGAAAACTCGCGGTGCTTTTTACGTCCATACCCGCTTGCTTGCCCATGCTAGCAAGTAAGTCAAAGTTACCTTGGCGCTGCTTTCCAAACTTAAAATCATCGCCAACAGTGAGAGCTTTAACACCTAACTTTTTAATCAAAATATCATTAACAAATTGCTCAGCATGCATGTTTGCAAATTGCTGATTAAAGCTAATGCAAATAACTCGCTCAATACCTAACTCACTTAGCAAACGTAGCTTATCTCGTAAGCGCGTTAACCGTGCAGGTGCATTGTTTTTAGCAAAAAATTCTTGTGGCTGAGGCTCAAACAGCATTACAGTGCTAGACAAACTATGCGCTTTAGCATCAGTAAGTAAGCCTTTTAATACTTCAGCGTGGCCTAAATGAACACCGTCAAAATTACCAATAGTTAACACACAACCAAAGTGGTGTGGGCGAATATTGTGTATACCTCTAATTAACTCCATGCCACCTAATGCCTTGTTTAGCGAGCTATTAATTACGACTAAAAAACAATTAAAGCCGCAGAGTTGCCGATTATAATCTTTTTTTTAGTTTGATTCAGTAATTGCTACACTTTTTATCGTATTTAGTCTAACGCCCATCAAAAATAGCATTGCAAAGTAACTAATACCTGCCAAAGCCACGAGTGCTATTAATAAGACTACCTGCTGTGTAAAAGCCCATGTAGCCCAGTAATAGTAACTGCTCACAAACCATGTAACAGCTCCCATAACCATACTTGCAACAACACATTTAAGTGTAAAGTGCATACTCATTGATGAAAACTGATACACATTTTCTTTTTTAAGCTGCCTATAAAGTAAAAATGCATTGCAACTGGCCGATAATGAAGTAGCCAGCGCTAAACCTAAATAACCAATAAAAGGAGCCAACATAATGTTAAACACCATATTTAGCACAAGGGTAATAATACCAATACGCACCGGTGTTTTGGTATCTTGGCGAGCATAAAAGCCTGGCGCGAGTACTTTAATTAGCATAAAGCTGACAAGGCCAACTGAATACGCAACAACACCTAAGCTTACGGCTTTAACATGATCAACACTGTCTTCTTTAAACGCTCCGTGATCAAATAAAACAGTAATAATAAGTGGGCTAATGATCATTAAGCCTATCATTGCAGGCAGACCTAAAAATATAACAAAACGCACCCCCCAATCGAGAGTGTGTTGGAAGTCACTATTTTTTTTACTGCTGTGCAATTTAGAGAGCGCCGGTAAAATAACTGTCGCTATACCAATACCAAATAAGCCCAGCGGAAACTCAATTAAACGGTCAGAGTAATAAAGCCACGCAATTGAGCCTGTCATTAGTAATGACGCAATCATGGTATCTAGCAACAGATTAATCTGACTAATAGAGACACCAAATAAAGCCGGTAACATAAGTTTGCGTACTTTTTTTACGTTTTCGTCTTGCCATGCCCAACGCGGTCGAGCCAGCATTTTTGCTCGATACAAAAATGGAAGTTGAAACAACAACTGCACCACACCACCAACAAACACGCCAATTGCGAGAGAATAAGCCCCAACGCTAAATTTATCATGTAAAAAAATTGCACATGTAATTATAGATACATTGAGTAAAACCGGTGTAAATGCAGCAACAGCAAACCGGTTATACACATTCATTACGGCACCACTTAGTGCCACTAAACTTACAAAGAATAAATAAGGGAAAGTAAATTTAAGTAATGAACTAGCAAGTTCAAACTTTTCGGCATCAGGGCCGCCTTGCCACCAATCAATAAACCAGCCAGTGCCAAATAGTGCAGCGATAACAGGAGACGCAATTACACCTACAATTGTCACAACAAGTAAAATAGTCCCTAACGTACCAGCAGCCTGTGCAACGAACAGTTTAACTTTATCATCCCCCTGCTGCTCTTTGATTTCACTCAATACAGGTACAAATGCTTGAGCAAACGCACCTTCTGCAAACAAACGGCGTAAAAAATTTGGAATACGATTAGCAAATAAAAAAACATCAGCTGCAGCACTTGCGCCTAACAAATTAGCTACTACAGCATCACGTACAAGCCCCAAAACTCGCGATATCATAGTCATGCAGCTAACAATCATACCGGAACGAAATAAACCTTTTGACACTTTAAACCTACTTAAAAATCCCTAATAGATGCAATTATGCCACAGTCTTTTTTATAAATCGCTTTAAAGCACTAGGCTGAGGGTCTGTGCTTTGTTACAATGTCGTCATTAACTGCTAAAGCGGCAAATTGATGCTCGTTACATGGTGCAGTTTTTCTTGGATGTTAAATTTAAATTGACATTCATGATAGAAACAGGCATATTCCACGGCCTTTAATTTAAGCTTTATTTTAAGATTGTTAGGAGCAAACCTTGGCTAACATCAAGTCTGCAAAAAAACGCGCTATCACAAGCGAAAAGAACCGTCAGCACAACGCAAGCCGTCGCTCAATGATGCGCACTTACTTCAAAAAAGTACTTGTTGCTATTGAAGCTGGCGATAAAGAAGCTGCACAGCAAGCTTTTTCTGTTGCTACACCTATCCTAGACCGTTACGCAACTAAGGGTCTAATCCACAAAAACAAAGCAGCTCGTCATAAGAGCCGTATAGCAGCTAAAATTAAAGCTCTATAATTTGTTTTTGTTAGAATATAAAAAACCGGCTTTAGCCGGTTTTTTTTTGTCTAAAACTTAATTTCGTAGTTTATACCAATCTGCTTATATATAGGGTCTATTTAACGTTAAGAAAATTACGCTAGAACTAGGCAAAAATTTTTGTATCTAGTTGTTCTAAATAAAAAATTTTTAACGACGTTATAGTGCTATTTTATTCTTTAT
>NZ_PNDU01000168.1:0-17586 GCF_005886635.1 Pseudoalteromonas sp. S558
AATAAATTTAAATATCACTATGATTCAATACGTTAGTAAATCTCTTAACCAGAGTTCAGGTTAAATAATCAGATTTGAGGTTAAATAGTTTGTTTACTGGCATAAAGTTTTTTAAAATAGGCGCTATAAATGGAACTGAACATGGTTTGACTGAATCATTTTCACACCAGCAAAAATAGTAAATTAGTACGTGATTGTTTTTGTATTCGCAATAGTCTGCACATAAATGCTAGTGTGGCTAGGCTTGTAATTTCTTATAAAGAATGTAATATAAAATCCGCCTCGCTTTATTGGGGTTTTATGGATAATTATTAGGACGACGGAATGTTTTTATTAGACGAATATATCTCCCCTATTTCAGATACTGAGTTTGCAGGCATTGATCCTCGCTCAGATGTTTCTCCTACGTCCACATATTATGCCTTAAAAGATTTAAGAAACCAGTTAAGAGCAGCTGAAAGAAATGCTTTAGTTGATGAGCAAGGTATTGCATCTTTATCTCGTGACTGGTTACCTTTGCTTGAGCAATGCAGTAAAGCAATTAAAACTGAAAGTAAAGACATTGAATATATAGCATGGTTCATAGAGGCGATGTGCCGTATTTACGGGTTTAAAGGTTTAGCATTTGGTTTTAATGTCGCACATAATTTAATTGACAGTCACTTTGAAGCACTTTATCCAACATTGGATGACGATGATGAAATTTCGGATAAAGTATCGGCGTTAGCTGGCTTAAATGGAGCCGCTGGTGAAGGGACTTTGATTATTCCTATCAAGAGCATCTACCTTACAGATAGCGTAAGTATCGACTCTTTTTCTTTTTGGGAATATCAACAAGGTTATGACGTATCGCGCTTAAGTGACGACAAACGAGAAAAAAAGATTACTCAGGGCTCAGTTGACTTTGAACTAATTGAAAAGAGTGCAGCAGAGACAAGTACAGAATTCTTTGTTTCACTTAAACAAGATATAGAAAAAGCGATTGAGCAGTTTTCAATACTCAGTGACGTAATGGATAAAGCAACGGGGCAACCCCAACCAACGTCGAGTATTAAGCAAGCACTTGAAGTCAGCCTTGCGGCTGTGAAACATGTTGCAGCCGATAAGCTTGAAGCGGCTGAGAAAGCGCTTGCTGAAAATAATAAAGAAGAAGAAATTGAATTGAAAGATGATGACGTTGAATCGACAGCAACAGTGGTCGAAAAAGCGAATAATCACGAGATAAATTCAAGAGAGAATGCGATAAAAAAATTGAAAGAGATCGCTCTGTTTTTTAGAAATACAGAGCCTCACTCACCAATGTCGTACACCATAGAACAAGTAATTCGATGGAGCGAATTATCGCTGCCTGAATTATTAAATGAACTAATTACAGATAGCGATGCTAGGACTGGGTACTTTAAGTTGTCTGGCATTAAAATCAGCGAAACTGAAACATAGGTAAAAGGAGTTCTCAATGAGTATCCATGATAAATTAAAACGAGTTCGTAAACCGAGAGTACACATCACTTATGATGTAGAAACGGAAGGCGCAGAGGTAAAGAAAGAATTACCATTTGTTGTTGGTGTAATGGGCGATTTCTCTGGTGATAATACCGATGCTTTAAAACCTCTTAAAGACAGACGATTTATACAAATAGATCGTGACAGTTTTAATGATGTTTTAAAACGTATGAGTCCGTCACTGAGCTGGAAAGTTGCAAATACATTAACGGATGATGGTTCTGAATTTCAAGTCGACCTTAATTTTAAATCAATAGAAGACTTTGAGCCTGCTGCCGTTGTAAATCAAGTAGAACCATTACGTAAGTTAATGGAAACGAGAAACAAACTACGTGATTTAATGACTAAAATTGATCGTTCAGAAGAACTAGAGAATGTATTAGAAGAAGTACTAAGTAATACAGCAAGTTTAGATTCTATCGCGAAGGAATTGAAATTAGAGGAGACTGAAAAATGAGTACTGAACAATTAAGTACAGAACTAGAGTCTACTTCTGAGGCAAGTTCTTCACTTTTAGAACAAGCTATCGGCGCAACTAAACAAACAGATGCAAGCCGCGCTGAAGAGTTACTTAAAACACTGACAGAAGAAGCATTAAAAGGCACTGTTCAGTGGAATAAAAACATGACAGTGACGTTTAATGAAGCTATTCAGTTAATCGATCAAAAAATATCGAAACAGCTTAGCGTTGTTATGCACAGTGAAGAGTTTCAAAAGCTTGAAGGTTCATGGCGTGGTTTACACCACCTTGTAATGAATTCAGAAACGAGTGGTACGCTTAAAATTCGTGTTCTGAATATGAAGAAGAAAGAGCTTCATAAAGATTTAAGTAAAGCGGTTGAATTTGATCAAAGTCAGACCTTTAAGAAAATATACGAGTCTGAATTTGGAACGCCTGGTGGCGAACCGTATGGCACTATTGTAGGTGACTTTGAATTTACTAATCACCCAGAAGATGTTGAAACGCTTAGTTTAATGTCTAATGTTGCCGCAGCTGGTTTCTGCCCTTTTATTGCTGCATCATCACCTTCTCTATTTGGTTTTGATAACTGGGAAGAGCTAACAAAACCTCGTGATTTAGAAAAAGTTTTTGAATCGCTAGAATATACAAAATGGCGTTCATTTAGAGATAGCGATGATTCACGTTTTGTATCATTAACTATGCCTCGCTTCTTATCTCGTCTGCCGTATGGTGCGGCGTCAAAACCTGTAGAAGAGTTTAACTACGAAGAGTTTGAAGTTGAGCCTAAAGCGGGTCGTTCAGTGAGTACTGAAAATAAAGACTACTGCTGGAGTAATGCAGCCTATGCGATGGCGACTAATATGACAAAAGCCTTTGCTCAATACGGCTTTTGTACTGCTATTCGTGGTGCTGAAGGCGGTGGTAAAGTTGAAGGTCTTCCTACGCATATATTCACAAGTGATGATGGTGATCCGGATCTAAAATGTCCTACTGAAATTGGTATTACAGATCGTCGTGAAGCAGAGCTAAGTAAATTAGGTTTCCTACCACTTTGTCATTATAAAAACACAGATTACGCTGTTTTCTTTGGCGGACAAAGCTGTCAAAAACCAAAGATATATTCGACACCAGATGCAACTGCAAATGCTGCTATTTCTGCTCGTCTTCCTTATTTAATGGCAACATCTCGTTTTGCTCATTATCTTAAAGTTATGGCGCGCGATAAAATCGGTAGCTTTATGGAAGCTGAGGATGTTGAGTCTTGGTTAAACCGTTGGATCCTGTCATACGTGAATGCGACAGAGGGGGGTGGTCAAGATATTAGAGCACGTTACCCATTAGCTGATGCAAAAGTATCTGTTAAAGAGATCCCAGGCCAACCAGGCGCTTACAATGCGGTTGCTTGGTTAAAGCCTTGGCTACAAATGGAAGAACTGACTTCTTCTTTACGTCTTGTAGCTAAAATTCCAGAGATTGGTTAATAAACTAATCTCAAGCGTTAAGGATAATGCAGTAGAATGAATCACGAAGAGTTTTCATTTATAAATCAAGACATTGCTTTTCAACAAAAAGCACAGTCTCGAATAAGTGATAATGATGCTTTGCTTGATAGATTTTTGAACGAAAAAAATCTAGATAAAGCATTGTTATTATGGCTTGAAGGCTCTTCTGATTCACCTATTTCATGGAATAAGGAATCTATAGGTCCCTACCTACAACGTATAATTGTGGAATTAGATCAACAAATATCTAATCAACTAAACACGATTATTCACGCGAAAAAGTTTCAAAAATTAGAAGCCAGCTGGCGTAATTTATGGTGGCTGTTACTGCAAAGTGAGCAGTACGACAAAGAAAATAAAGTAAAAGTAAAATTATTAAATTGCGACTGGGTTACATTATCAAAAGATGTAAATAAAGCGATTGATTTTGACCAAAGTTTGTTTTTTCAATTACTTTACCAAAGTGAATTTGATAGTGCTGGAGGAGAGCCTTTTGGCGTTGTTATTGGCGATTATGAAATAACCAATACTTGCTCTGAGGGAACAACTCACAACGATATCGACACCATTAAAGAAATTTCAAGAACTGCGGCCGCTGCATTTGCTCCCTTTATTTGTTCTGCCTCAGCTAATTTGTTTGGTGCAGATAGTTTTTCAGACTTGGGCTATTATTCAGATCTTTTTAATCATTTTGAGCAGCCAGAATACGCAAAATGGCAGAGTTTTAGAAAAATGGAAGAGTCCCGATTTGTTGGATTCACATTACCCCATGTATTAGTAAGGCCCCCTTACAGCAATGATGGAAAACGCCATCAAGATTTTTATTTTAAAGAACAAATAACCAACCCTGAGACAGATATGCTTTGGGGTAACGCCGCTTATCAGTTTGTATCAACAATAATAAGAGCCTATTGCGAAAGTGGTTGGTTTGGTCATATTCGCGGTATAGAGCCAGGGAAGATTTCTAAAGGGTTAGTCACAGGACTTGCTCGAGATAGTTTTGCTAACGATACCTATCAAAAAGAGTCAAAACCGCCTTTAGATTTACTGGTAACCAGTAAATTTGAGAAACAATTTTCTGAACTTGGGTTTATTCCAGCATCGTCTGTAACAAATACTGAGCATATTGTTTTTTATAGTAATGCATCGGTTCAAAAAACAATAAACTACGATTCAAATGCTGCGAATATTAATGCTCGTTTATCATCGATGCTGCAATATATTTTATGTGTTTCTCGATTTGCGCATTATTTAAAACTATTAGCACGTGACAGAGTGGGTTCTTATAGTACAGCACAGGCCTGTGAACGAGATTTACAAGCTTGGATAAATAACTATACCACGGCATCAGATTCCGCTTCTGAGCATATTAGAAGCAAGTACCCATTGAGTAATGCTAGAATAAAAGTCAGTGAAAACAAGGCTAACCCAGGGCACTATTTTTCTGTTTTGCAGTTACAACCACATTTTCAATTAGATCAAATGGTCTCTAGTATAAAATTAATTACAGAGCTCAGTCCTCATCATAAAATAAAGGAATAGTCATGAAAAAAATACATAGCTTAATTCGCGAGGGTAAACTTACTGATGCATTATCTTGGTGCGCAACGCAATTACAAGATGAGCCTTTAAACTTTGATATCAGAAGTATTTATGCTGAGTTACTTTGCATTAATGGCGAGCTTGAAAAAGCGGATAAGCAGTTAGACTTTATGGTTCAGAAAAACCCAGAGTTTGCGGTGGGTGCTGTTAACCTTCGTCACTTAATTAGAGCACAGCAATCAAGAGTTGATTTTTATCAAGGTAAAGGCATCCCTAAGTTATTTCATGAAGCGGATGAGCTTGATACCTTGTTTTTAAAAATGCATATGGCTTTACTCGAAGGCGAGGTTGATGAAGCGGGCAAATTAGCAAAAGAAATGGAATTGCTAAGAATTGAAACGTCTCAAGACAGCGACTCAGTAGTGAGAGATCTTGATGACAGCCTAGCGCCATATCTAGAGGTTTTAGGCACTAATGGTGAGTTTTATTTAGCAAACTTTAATGAAATAGAAGCATTAAAAGTAGAACCAAACGCATCGTTACTTGAAAGTATTTGGTTAAGAGTTGAAATTACTATTAAAAATGATGGTCCATCAGGTACTGCACATTTACCGCTGGTGTATGCAAACGCAGATACAGAACTAGAAAAGCTAGGACAGGTTTCTGATTGGGTCGATCTTAAAGAAGAGTTTACTATTGGTAAAGGGATGAAAATGCTGTTTGTTAACGACGAGGCAATCACCATCCCAAATTTAAAAATAAACGTGTTCGAAAGCGTTTAATCCATTTGAACCATTATGATTGAACATAAGCAACAGCTTCAAGCATCTATTATCGATAGACTTATCGACGATGAACCAGACTTTCAAGATGCGCCTTCTCGTACAGAAGGTATTACCATTAGTGAGCTAAGAAATAATGTACGAAGGGATATAGAAGCGTTGCTTAATGCAAGGATCCAATGGCATACCTGGCCATCGCAATATAATGAGTTAGCAACATCTTGCTTATCATACGGTCTGCCAGACTTTTCAAGTATGTCTGTAAGCTCTCACGAAGGGCGAACATTATTGTGTGAAACCGTTCGGGACACAATTTTAAAATTTGAGCCGCGATTTCTTGAAGTTGAGGTGTTTACAGATGAAGAAGTGCCTGTAAATAGAGTGCTTAACTTACGTATAAATGCGCTTTTGTATGCGGATCCTGAACCTGAATTTATCAGTTTTGACTCTGAGGTTGAGCCCGTTAACTTAGGTATGAAGATTATTGAGGCATCTTTATGAACGATGAATTATTAAAATATTACAATCGTGAATTAGCATTTGTGCGTCACTTAGGTAAAGACTTTGCGGATAAATACCCAAAAGTAGCTGGGCGTTTAAAGCTAAGTGAAGATCACATTGAAGACCCTCACGTATCAAGGTTGATTGAATCATTTGCTTTTTTAACAGCAAATATCAGGCAAAAATTGGATGACAGTTTCCCAGAGTTAACGGATGCTTTATTGGGCCAAATGTTTCCTGATTATCAAGCGCCTATTCCCTCAATGTCGATAGTAAAATTAGAAGCAGAAAATTTATCGACAACCGGTATTATCATTCCAAAAGCGAGTGAAGTAGAAACCAATGTTGAGTCGATGAAACAATGTAAGTTTCAAACTTGCTACGAAACCTACCTTTGGCCTGTAGAAATTACCAATGTGCAGTTTGATAACAGCCCATTTGTTGCACCTAAACCACGTTGGCATGAAAAAGCGAAATCTATATTTAAGCTAGAATTAACCGGTGAGTACGAAGGAGTATCACTTGCTGAAACAGGGCTTGAAAAGCTAAGAATATTTATAAATGGACAATGGCATCATACTCTAAAAGTGTATGAGTTATTGTTTAAGCATTGCATCGGCATTGCATTTGATAATGGTGAAGAAGGAATTAAGTACTTATCCAAGAGTCAGCTAAAAGCCGTTGGGTTTAGTTCAAATGAAGCCGTTGTTCCCTATTCGCAGCGCTCGTCTGCGGGCTATCGTTTATTAGTTGAAAATTTTACTTTTCCAGAGAAATTTAGGTTTTTTGAATTACAGGGGATAAAGTCGTCTCTTCCAAAAAAGTCGAATCAATGTAATGTTTATTTTTACCTAGATACAGAGTCAGCTGAGCTTGAAAAACAAGTCGATAAAAATATGTTTTTGCTTGGTTGCACACCCATCATTAACTTATTTGAGCAAGAGCTGGAACCAATTCGTCCGGAAATAAGTGAGTATGAATACAAATTAACGCCGCGCTATATGGATTCAGAGATCTCAGAAGTAATTGGTCTGACTGAAGTCATTGCTTTTGATCATAAAGGTAACAAGCAAGTTGTGTCTCCTTTTTATGGGCAAACACACCCAAAATATCACGGTCATGCTGATTTATTTTGGCATATACGCAGAGAAACGGCCTCATGGGCAGGTGGTTATGTTGAATCCGGAACTGAAACATTTTTGTCACTAGTCGATGCTACATTTGAAAATACCGCAATGGAGTACGGTGAAGGGAATACCGTTTTAACTGTCCGTGCAAATTGTAGCAACAGAAACTTGCCAGCCAGTATGCCTTTTGGTGATGATGAGCTGGGTTTATTGATGCCTGAGCGTGGTGATGTTATTAAAAAAATTCGCTGCTTAATCCCTTTTACTCACGCTGTTCGGCCTATTTTGGCGGACGCGACGAGGTGGCAGTTAGTAAATCATCTCACCTTGGATACATTTAGTGGTGACGATGCTTGCAGCAAACTCAAAGAGGTATTACGACTTTATGATTTTAGGGCCTCACCACAAACAAAAGGCATGATTGATAATATTTATAGAGTATTAATTACGCCTTCTACAGCACGAGTTGTACAAAGTGGTAGAGTGAGTTTTGCAACAGGCAGTGATATTGAAATCACCTTTGCAAATGATGATTTCTCTGGCAGTGGTATGTTTTTCTTTGCATCTATACTGGACCATTTTTTTGCGCAGTTTTCAGCTATAAATAGCTTTACGCGTGTCAGTCTTCGCTTAAAAGAACAAGAGCAAATATATTATCAATGGCCGGCAAGAGTCGGTGATAGTCCTCTTTTATGATTAAGCATATTATTTCTCAAGCGTCGCAAATCGACTTTTATAAAGCGGTTTTCATTATTGAAAATCAGCTTAAAAAGCAGGGATTAGAGCACCGCCATGTTGGTTACGATAGTAATCCCAAACAAGAGTTGATTAAATTTACATCAACTCAAAAGTTTGGCTATCCTGGTAATGCAATTACTAAATTAGAAGAAACCAGCTACGAAGAGGGTTTACATAAAGTCACGATGCAAGTGTCGTTTATGGGGTTAACGGGTTGCTCAGGTGCTTTACCGCAGTTTTATAGTGAACTGGTTATGCAGCGTTTGAGATACAAAGACACAACGATGCGTGATTTTTATGACATGTTTAACCATCGTCTAATTTCACTGTATTACAGAGCGTGGAAAAAATATAAACCAGCGCTTAATCATATTAATAAAGATAAAAATAAAGACTCGTATACCCAAATTTTAGGGTTATTAAGTGGTGGTTATAATGAGCACCAACTTCATTTTTCGGGTTTATATAGTCGAAAAATTAGAAATGCCTCTGATCTAAAAAACATTTTAACTTCTTATTTAGAGTGTAATGTTCAGATCAAGCAAATGGTTGGCCAGTGGCATAAGTTGCGATTACAAGAACAAACATGCTTAGCCAGCCAAGTACTCTACGAAGGACAACATGCTCGTTTGGGCGTTGATACCGTTATTGGTAAGCAAGTGTGGGATATATCATCAAATATAGAAGTTCATATTTCTTGCGATGATCCACTTAAAGCTAAATTGCTGCTACCTAGCGGTAGTTTGTTTAAATTGACCAATAAAATAATAAAAGATTATGTGGGAAATACAGTTCAGTTTCGTTTAGTAATTGAAGCTAACTTCCAAGATTTAGAGGCAACAAAACTGTCGAATAATGATTATCAACTTGGTGCAAATAGTTTTTTGAGTGCACGTAAAAACAAGTTAACAACACACCCTACTAAGTTATCGTTTAAAGGATAATTAAAATTAAAAGGAACAGCGTATGTCTTCGATGACACTAAATAAGCTAGTTGAGAAATTAAGTCCTGATTGTAGAAAAAGTCTAGAAGCGGCTGTTTCTATTTGTAATAGTCGCAGTCATTTTACTGTTGAGCTAGAGCATTGGTTACTCGCCATGATTGAGCAAAAGCTAGATGACGTTAGACTAATATTTGGATCATTTGATATCGATATTGATAAGGTTCAACAAGACTTGAACCAGTCATTAGAATCGTTAAAAACCGGCAGTGAATCATCGCCGAGTTTATCGGTTCATGTTACAAGTTTATTAAAGCAATCTTGGCTAAGTACCAGTATAGAATTTACCGATAACCAAATTCGTAGTGCTTATGTTATTTATACGCTAACAAAAGACGATACGCTTTCAAGCTTAGTAACACGTTGTAGCAAGCTGTTTAATAAAATTGAACCAGGTCAGCTTTTACATGCGTGGCCAGAAATAGTTGCGCAGTCAGAAGAGCGCAATCAGTCTGTGCAAAGTGCAACAACACAAACTAATTTGAATTCTAAAACCCCGAGTCTTGATCAATTTACCGTTGATTTAACTGCGCAAGCACTTGAAGGTAAAATTGACCCAATTTTAGGACGCGATTTCGAAATTCGTCAAATGGTTGATATTTTAACCAGGCGTCGTCAAAACAACCCAATACTTAACGGTGAAGCTGGTGTTGGTAAAACGGCTGTAGTAGAAGGTCTAGCACTTAGAATTGCACAAAAAGATGTTCCTGCAGTCTTACAAAATGTAAAAATTCACAGTTTAGATTTGGCCTTATTACAAGCAGGTGCAGGGATGAAAGGCGAGTTTGAAAACCGTCTGAAATCTTTAATCAATGAAGTGAAAAATGCAATTAATCCGGTAATTCTTTTTATTGACGAAGCACACACTATGATTGGTAGTGGTGGCGCAGCCGGGCAAAACGATGCAGCTAACTTGTTAAAGCCTGCATTAGCGCGAGGCGAACTGCGCACAATCGCAGCGACTACATGGGCCGAGTACAAAAAGTTCTTCGAAAAAGATGCCGCACTTACACGTCGTTTCCAAGTGGTTAAGGTTGAAGAGCCAACACCAGAAAAAGCGGTGGCTATGCTGCGTGGATTAGTGCCGGTGATGGAGCGTCATCATAAGGTATTTATTTCTGAGCAAGCACTAGAGAGCGCGGTGCATTTGTCTCATCGCTACATAACGGCACGACAATTACCCGATAAAGCGGTTGCATTACTTGATACGGCATGCGCGCGCGTTGCGATGAGCCAAGCATCAACCCCAAGTACAATTGAGCAGCTTGTAAATAGATTAAGTGAAATAGAAACGCAAGTATTGATGCTAAATCGAGAGCAAAAAACGGGTTTAGATCACTCAGAGCAGATAAATACGTTAAAAGCAGAATTGGTTGATATAGAAACTCAGCTTTTACCACTTAATGAGCAATTTAAAGTAGAAAAAGAAATTGTTATTGAGCTTAACGAAGCCCTTCAATCAATTAATGCAGAAGATGATAGCTCAACGAGTGAAATGCTTGATAAGTTAAAAGAAAGTAAGCAAAAGCTTGCCTCATTTGAGCATAATATGGTGCATTGGCAGGTTGACGAAGAGTTAATTGCGCAGGTTATTTCTGACTGGACAGGTATTCCCGTTGGCAAAATGCATGAGGATGAAATTCATGGCATTTTAAATTTAGCGAGCCAAATGAAGCAGCGAGTAGTAGGGCAAGACCATGCACTGGAATTAATAGCAAAGGTTGTGCAAACTTCTCGCGCTCAACTGGCAGATGAAAGCAGACCAAATGGTATTTTCATGCTGGCTGGCCCAAGTGGTGTCGGTAAAACTGAGACTGCGCTATCGCTTGCCCAAGAAGTTTACGGTAGTGAGGAAAATGTCACTATTATCAATATGTCTGAATTTAAAGAAGAGCACAAAGTATCGTTACTGCTGGGATCGCCTCCAGGTTATGTAGGCTATGGCGAAGGCGGTATTTTAACGGAAGCCGTTAGAAGAAAACCTTACAGTGTTGTATTGCTAGATGAAATGGAAAAAGCGCATCCAGGTGTTCAAGATATTTTTTATCAAGTATTTGATAAAGGAACAATTAAAGATGGTGAAGGCAGAGATATCGACTTCAAAAACACCATTATTATAATGACCTCAAATGTGGGCACCGATACCACAATGAGTTTGTTTGAGGATGAAGAAAGTAAGCCGAGCATTAAAGGGCTACTTAAAGCATTGCAAGATGATTTATTGGGCTCATTTAAACCAGCATTTTTAGGTAGAATTAACGTCATACCTTATATTCCACTAAGTGACGATATCCTTACCAAGATTGCAGGACTGCAAATAGATAAAATAATTAAGCGTGTTAAAAAGCATTATGATGCTGAGCTTACTTATACTGACGACGTAATTGAGTATATTATTGCTAATTGTCAAAATGCAGGTTCAGGTGCACGAAATATTCACACGATTTTACAGAATAAAGTATTACCTTTATTATCAGAGGTTTTACTCTCGAATATGGTAGATGGCAACCAAGTTACCGCTATTTCGCTGCTAATCAACGAAAATGAATTTGAACTGGCGCTGAATTAAGACTTAATTCAATTTAATTTAAAATAACTAGTAATTAAGGTTGTTTCTTTAATTCTAGGGCATTATAATTTTAGCCGTCTTAGGTAACTACATGGAATTTTTGAGACATTGTCTTCATCTAGGGAAAGGAATTCTGAAGACCTTTTCGTTGCTGTAGTAAAGATAATGATTTCAAGGAATTTTGGGAAACCAAAGTAAAGAATCCAGTATTAATGGATAACATTGTTTAATTAAAAGGAGCATTATCAAATGCAAGCAAATACATATTTAAAATACGGTTCAATCAAAGGCGAAACTACTGCTGAGTCTTTCAAAGATTTAATTACAGTTTTATCATTAGATTGGAACGTAAGCCGTGAAATTAGCTCAGCCACTGGTACAGCGATGGATCGTGAATCTAGCTCTACTCGTTTAGGCGACGTAACAATTACTAAACTTCAAGATAAAGCATCTCCGGATCTTTTCAAAGAAGCGACTATTGGTAAAGGTTTACCAGCTATTTTCCATATCACTAAACAAGGTGATAAAGTAGAAGAAATCATGAAAATCGAACTAACAGATGCGATGATTTCTAGCTACTCGGTATCAGTACAAAACGATCGTCCAATTGAAACTATCACTATCAGCTACACAGAAATGATGATGACAGTGACACCTACAGACGACCAAAATAACATTACTGCGCCACTAGTATATGGTTACAGCGGTGTTAAAGGTCAACAAATGTAATATTTGTTGTCTAATAATGGCTCTGGGCTTTGCTCAGAGCTTTTTTTGATCTTTAGGATGGGAAAAGCAAGGAATGCAAAAAGCAACACAAGACAAAAACGTAATTCAAATTAGCACCCCTGCTGGTAAAGATGCCCTTTACTTAACTCGTTTTGTTGCCCAAGAAGCAATGTCAGATTTATTTGTAATGTCTGCTAATATGTACACCATTGGCAAGCAAATAACGCATGAAGACTTAGTGGGTAAGCCTGTCTCAATAAAGGTTAAAAATGCAGATGGGGGCGCAGAGCGTTATTACCACGGTATAGTTAGTCATCTTGTTTCTAATGGTAGTCGCACCGCCGACGTTGACGAACAAAAAAACTACATAGATTATCAAGCAACTATAGTCCCTTTTGCTGCGTCAATGCGTAATCGTAAAAATAGTCGCATATTCCAAAAGAAAACAATTAAAGACATTTTTGCCGATTTATTTGGTCAGCATAATGTCGCTTTTTCAGACAAAACTAGCAAAACCTATCCTAAGTACGAATACTGTGTTCAATACCAAGAATCTGATTTTGATTTTATTCAGCGTTTGCTTCAGCATGAAGGTATTTTTTACTTTTTTGAACACTCAAGCAGCAATCATACACTTGTTTTAGCTGATGATATTACAGCTTACGAATTATGCGATGAGGCTAAAGTTGTTTACTCAACCGGTCACCTTAGCGAATCACATGTATCGCGCTGGCAAGGTGGTTTAAGCATTGCGCCGGGCAGCTTTAAACGTATAGGTTACGACTTTAAACAACCCTCAAGATACCCAGACGGAGAGCAATCTAATCCTGAGTTGCCAACACAATCGGTATCAGAAATATTTGAATATACAGGTGAATCTGAGTGTCACCCGCGTGCTGCTAGCATAGCGTCAGTTCAGTTAGAATCACTGCAAAGAGATATGAAACTATCGAGTGGACGAAGTGATTGTCGCTCATTCACGGTGGGTAAATTATTTGGCTTTAAAAAGCACGAAGACCCTCGATTAGAAGGTAAAACCTTTGTAATTACGTCAATGATGACGTCGATTACGGTGCCTAATCAATCAGGTGGTCAGCAAAGCGCGGCAGACGAGGTTTATTCAAACCATTTTGAGTGCGTACCTAAAGAAATACCCTACAGAGCACAAATTAATAAGAAAAAGCCTGTAATTAATGGGGTACAAACAGCAATAGTCACCGGTGATAGTGCTGACGAAATAATGATTGACCAGTTTGGTCGCGTTAAAGTGCAGTTTGACTGGGATCGTGAAGGTAAAAAAGACTCAAAAAGCTCGTGTTGGATCAGAGTTTCACAAAATTGGGCCGGAAAAAAATGGGGTGCTTTCTTTTTCCCACGTGTTGGGCAAGAGGTGCTTGTTGACTTTATTAATGGCGATCCAGATCAGCCTATTATCAGCGGTGCAATATACAACGCTGATTTAATGCCTCCGTATGCATTACCCGCTGAAAAAACACAAAGCGGGATTAAAACGCGTTCTACAAAAGAGGGCGGCGCAGATAACTTTAACGAATTGCGATTTGAAGACAAAAAAGGCAGTGAGCTTGTTTATATTCAAGCCGAAAAAGATAAGCAACTGTATGTTAAAAACGATCAAAATGAAAAAATAGATAACGATCGAAAAGTCGAAATAGGTAATGACGATAGTTTAAACGTTACGGCAAATCGTCTCTCTGATATAAAGAAAAACGACACGCTAAAAGTGGGTAAAACATTAAATATAGAAGCGGGCGATGAGATTGTTATTAAAACTGGCTCAGCACAAATAAAAATGAGCAGTAGCGGTAACATCACTATCGAAGGCACTAATATAGATATTAAAGGCAGCAATATAAAAGTTGATGGTAGTGCAATCACTTTATCTGCTGGCTTAATTAAATTAAATTAATGCAATTATGGAAATAATAAATAGTTTTCAAGCAGGACTTCGAAACGGCATTAATAATAATGGGCATGTTGTATATTGTCGTTATGGCTTGCCCCATTTAGTGTGTTTACCGATTAATAGGCCGGATGACCCTTTGTTAAGCCCTGCTATCAGTCATTTAAAAGCGATGAATGGTTACTTTGCTCAGCAGTTTTTTATTTATTTGCATAACACACTCAATAGCGAAGATGTTGTATCTGGTTTGTATCAGTATGCAATGCAAAGCCCTGTGGCGCTGTCGGATTATACAAAAGGCGAGCTAATTGAAGAGCTATCTCTTTTAGTTACTCAAAATAAGTTATTAATTATTCCTTTATACGAATAAACGTTAAACCGTAATAAGACAAGGAGTCTCAATGGGTAAGCCCGCTGCTACAATAGGACACATGCACGTTTGTCCTAAATTTATAGGTAATGTTCCTCATGTTGGCGGCCCTATTGTTTTAGGTTCTGCTAATGTCTTAATTGGCGGTATACCTGCGGCGCGTAAAGGCGACATGATGGTATGCGTTGGTCCACCGGATAGCATTAAAAGTGGCTCTGGCACGGTTAAAATTAACGGTAAACCTGCAGCTCGACTGGGCGATGATAGCTCACATGGCGGCAAAATAGTTGTTGGCAATCCGACTGTATTAATTGGTGGGTAACCTTGCTGTCTAACTACTTAAGTAATCACCCAGCTCAATTACTTGCTATTAGTAATGCGCAGCTGTGTCCGTTTACGTCGGTAGGGCATGTAAAAATGCTGAAAAAAAGAGTGTTAGAATTATGCTGGCTAAACGCCAAATGCAATAACTTATCCCGGGCATTTACAGCGCCAAAGTTGGATTTACTTATTTCGCTTATAGAAAGTGACGAAAATCCAGCCATTGTTTCCCAAGCATGTATTGAAATAATGGCAAATTTGCCTCAAAACATAAACATAACGTTTATAAATAATGTCCTAAATGAGCCCAAATTAACGGTGCTCGCAAAACTTATTATAAGTAAAGTATTGTTGCAACAGCATAGTTTTAATCTTATTCGGTTACTTGACGTTACTACGTTGTTTTTTGCTTACACGGCTCAAAGCGAGCATTCAGAACAAGCACTTATTGCAATAAATCAGGCTATATTAGTCACTGAAGAGTCGAGTAATGAAAGCATGCTCACTATCTTCGATGAACTTTGTAAAAATGATCTGATTAACTCACCGTTAATGTCACTTTTTTTATTATTACTAAGCGCCGACCAAGTCAATAAAATAGGTAATCACGCAAGTAACACGCTTTGTATTGATGATACCTTACAGGTGTTATTACAAAGCGGTTTTGTAAAGCTTGTGCCTCTTGCTAATGCGTCATTGCTGCAATTAGAGCAACCAAAAAAAATAATAGCGCTAATTAAACGTACATTAGGCGAGACACTAGATTTGCTTGTTAATTTTGAAACACAAGTTCAAGCATATAATGATGATGAGCATGCCCTGATAGATTTTCAGCAACAGTTAAAGCTAAATTGGCCAAAATACGAAACTCAGCTCTCAACACAACGATTAATAGCGGGTAAAGTGCTTGATGAGCCATTAAATGCGATACAAATGTCGGCAATGGACAGCTACAGCCAAGCTTTATTTAATTTATACACCTACTACCGACATGTAGCGGCAGAAAAAGTAAGCTCTGGAGTGCAAAAATGAGCGCTTTCAGCATTGAAATTAATGATTTTTTGGTTATTGCTGAAACAAGCATTGATGAGCTTGTGTATGGTGAGATCACGGTTGCCTCAGCGAAGTCCGTTTGGCAATCGTGGGATATATGTATATACGACTGTATAGTCAAGTCTAAAGCGTTAATGGCTAATGTAGAGGATTTAAATAGACCACTGGTGTGGCTTTTACCTGCGTTGTCATATCAAAATGAGCTTAAGCAAGTTTTTGAAAGTAGTTTGAAGCAGCTGTATCCAGATCATGTTGAGCACTTATTGTTTTATGGTGCAACGGGTGCGCATGCATTGGTTGCATTAGCTAAAAAAAATCACTGGGATAAAGTAAACGTTATTGCACTTGATGCAACCTTTAAAGCAAATGCTCAAGGTGAATACAGTTACCAAGGCGTTGGTGGTGCACTTGCCACGTTTGAGCATGTAAAATCGGGCTGGTCACAATCCAGTTTTGAGTTGGCACCGACTGTCGATTTTTTAAAGCATAATCAATTAAATGGTATGTTTTCGCGAATAGTAGAGCAAACTCAGCAGCCAATAGACATCATTTTTGCGCCAGGAAATGGCATTAATCCCGACGGCGACGTGTGGGTAAATAATTTACAATTGCTCAGTACTTTAATTAATGAGCATACACATTATGAGCTGCCTAATTATAAACTAGGCCAAATTGGTGCCCTTGAGGGATTAGTTAATTTGTACCAATTAACAACAAGCCCCGTGATTATTAATCATTACGAACATGCCTTAATGATTTCGCAAGAGCAAGCAAAACACCAAGCAACAGCATCATACTTATGGATAAGTGAGGAAGTACACAACTAATGCAAAATAATACAGTTGTTTTACAAGGAACGAGTTACCCTATTTGCCTAGCTGCTGGTAAAGGTAGTACGCCGTCTGGTTATGCCCCTGCCGTGGCAAATACTCCTGAAAGCGCAAGCAAGCAAATTGGCCAAGTTGGCAGTACATTAACAAGCGATGCTACTAAGCGCCTCGATGTCATTAATTTACTCAATAGTGCGGGGGTGGGGTGCTCTCGCAGTGCAACTGCACGCGAAACAGCAAGTGCACTCACCCAAGCCCTTATTTCAGGCGCTGTGACGTGTTACCACCAAAAAGCCAAGTCGGCTATTCAGGTAAGCGATAACACAAACAGCGGCTCAGCGGGTAAAAAATCAACGAAAAAGAGCGCGTCTCCTGCATCTGGTAAAAGCGCCGCACAAGCGCCTAAATCTAACTCAGGCAGTGCCAGTAATGCGACCGCAAGTGAGACTCCTATTACTGAGCAAGCATGCCGCTCAGACCCGGTTTCAATGCTATCGGGTGAAGAGATACTGCCTTTAATCGATTTTACTTTGGCAGGCAGCCGCCAATTAATATGGCGACGTTTGTACCGTTCATCCCATGCCGATGTGTGCAGTGTGATGGGCAATGGTTGGCGACACGACTTTATGGTGCG
>NZ_PNDU01000169.1:0-2889 GCF_005886635.1 Pseudoalteromonas sp. S558
AGTGGCTGTCTAGTTTAGTTGCCGTGAAAGTAGTAGTAAAAACAGTAGCAACGCAGACTCAGTAGTAAACAATGAGTGCACTAACAACACGACAATAAACAGTGCCACCGACTCAGACCGCCTAACCCACTTTGGCGACAGCGACTTTTACTACGACGAGTTCGGTAACCAAATACGCGAAACCGGTAAAGGTATAAAAACCCGCCGCGAATACAACGCGTTTAATCAGTTAAGCTGTTTTAATAATAACGGCACGCTCACGCAATACGACTACGACCCACTCGGTCGACGTATCGCTAAGCACACTGAACACGGTAAAATTGACTACATTTGGGACAACGATCAGCTCATTGGTGAATGTCAACACGGTGAATATACTTGGTATATCAACCTGCCAAATCAATTTCACCCAGTCGCATTGATTAAACAAGGTGAGGTGTACTACTACCACCTAGACCAGCTTAATACCCCGCGTTTTGTTACCAATAACAAAGCAGAAGTGGTGTGGGAAAACCAAGCCGATGTGTATGGTTATGAAGAGAATGAAGCCGAGTCTGATTTTAATACAGAAAGCAGCTTCACTCAGCCAATCCGCTTTCAAGGGCAATATTTAGACGAAGAGAGCGGCTTACATTACAACCGCTATCGCTACTACAGCCCCAAACAACAGCGTTTTATAAACCAAGATCCGATTGGACTAGTGGGTGGAATAAACCACTATCAATATGCACCTAATCCAGTGAATTGGGTGGATCCAATGGGTTTGTTGTGTAAAGAAGGGCAGGCAAAAGTCAAGGCTGCACTTGATGCAAAGCCAGAGATTTCAGGTGACCTTAGAAATCAAATAGAAAATATTTGTAAACAAGAGCAATCAGGATGCACAGCTGACGAGATGGTTGAGCAGATTAATGCCTTTGATGCAGTTACAGGCGGGCTTGATTTATTTGTTTCTGGATTACTAAACACAGTAGTCGATGTTGTAGCCGGTGGTGCAGGTATTGCCACACTTGCTATGTCAGGAGGTGATGTAGATGCTACAGTTCATACAATTGAAAGTGTACAGTCCAATCAAATAGGCCCATTTACTGATGCAGGACAAGCCGTATCAGAGAAGTTAGCTCCGATCGTGCAAGAGTATTACGAAGACAATATGGCAGCGCTTGGTGATGCGACGCTTGAGGCGACAGGTTCACCAGCACTTGCTACAATGGCGCATAAATCTGTAGAAATTGCTGCTACGTTAGCTGGCGGTAAGACTGTTTTGAATGGGGCTAAAGGGGCTAAAGCTGGGTTAAAAGCCCCTAAAATTTCAGTTTACAAATTTAATGATTTAGAGTCTTTAAATCGGGCTGCAAATAAACCAAAACCAAATAGTACTTACGAGTATGGAGATTATACTTGGAAAACCGATGATAAAGGACGTGTAGTTGAAGCTTCTGGGAAAATTAAATTACAAAAAGCTGATGGCCGTTCGGGGACAGACGGCGTTAGTACTGTTTTAATTGGTAAAGAAGGACAAATTGGAGATATAGGCTTTCATTTAATAGGGGATCAATTTGATGGCCCAACTAATCGACTGAATGTTGTATCAGGTAATGGAAAGCGTATTGACCCAAATCTACCTCCAAATTTAAATCAAGGTCCTTATGCTAAATTTGAAACAAAAGTTAAAAAAGCTAGATTAGATCCTAAAAATCTTGGTAAAGATATCGAAGTCAGGATAATACCTGAATATGGAAAAAATAATAAAACAAAGAGACCAGATCAATTTGAAGCTTCCTACCGCATAGATAGTGGCGAATGGGAAACTTATACATTTGAAAATAAACAAGGTGGTTAAGTTATGATTTTACACTTACAAGAAAACATTATTCACGAAGTCGCTGGAATTTTACCGGATCGTTGGGATAAGGTTACAATAAACTTAGAGATTGACTTAGTTGATGATGAAATAGTAATCAGCCCAAAAAATAAATACTTTATCAAAGATAAGCCATATGAATTGCGTTTGGGTATAGATATTACGAATAGTTTTAAGGAATTAAGGAGAGAGATGCAAAAAAATGATACACAACACTCTGCTTGGACTATTTGTGATCTCGAGATATTAAGTGATGGAACTTTTAATTATCAATTTTCTTATGGAGAGGCGCCAAGATTAGCTTCATTAAGAGAATGTTAATTAAAAAATAACTAAACACCCACTTTACAAACACAAAATAAAAACGCTCTTTAATAACATGGATGTTTTAAAGGCTTAGGCAATTTTGCTTAAGTCCTTTATGGCTATGCAGCCAAGGTAATATTCAAACGCAAAAGTTTGGTAATGACGTAACCCTTACCCAACAATTTGATGTATTTAACCGCTTAACACAGCAACAGTTAACCCATCCTGCACAAGCGCTACTTGATACCTGTACGTACAATTACGATAGCGTAAACCAGCTTATAACCCGTAAAAACGAAGGCGTAAGCAGCCAAAATATCAATTTTGAATACAATAGCCTCGGGCAGTTAATTAAGCAAAACCTAGCCAGTTCTAAAGCTGATACAACCATAGACTATAAGTGGGATAGCTTTGGTAACCCGCAAAGTCAGACTGTTCAATCAAACACAAGCGATACATACACTAAAGATACAAGCACGTGTGATAAAGAAGCTAGCGATACAGCTAACGGCGACCAAGGTGCAAAACATAAGGCTGCTGAATAAACTAGAGAATAAACTAGACACCCACCCTAATTTTTGCTGTTTGGCGAACTAAGTACTAGGCTTTGTTTAGTGCAAGAGCAGCAGGGTGTCTTATGGCTATTAGAGAATAAACTAGACACCCACCCAAATTTTGCTGTTTGGCGTCCCGAATTCATTATGCAAGTGCACCATTAAACA
>NZ_PNDU01000017.1:0-36000 GCF_005886635.1 Pseudoalteromonas sp. S558
TAAGGTAATACCAACCTGCATAAATCTTTGATCAATTTAACGAATTAAATTGCACTATAACGTCGTTAAAAATTTTTTATTTAGAACAAGGTATTAAAGCAAGCTATTCCATAACAGATATATTTTCAACATTAAACATGAAGTAAACTCATCTACAACTGTTCCAATCAGTTTTTTAATTACGTAAAAAATTAATTTTTTTAATCTTTAATCTATTTATAATAAAAACCCCTCCATTTAGCCATCTAGACGTTGAAACGCATTTTATATAGAGGTAGTATGTAGTTAATCTGAGCTGTATTTACTTTTCCCCATGAGAATTTTTAAAGATGATTGGCATTAAACATTTAAAAACCATTGCAACACTAAAAGAAACCGGTTCCTTGGTTAATACAGCACGAGAGCTATTTTTAACACAGTCAGCTTTATCTCATCAAATCAAGGATTTAGAGAATAAATTAGATTGCCAATTGTTTGAGCGTAAAACTCAGCCAGTGCGATTCACTCCACAAGGCATGCTATTGCTTGAACTTGCACACGAAATACTGCCTAAGGTAGAAGCAACTAAGTGCCGATTAAAAGAAAGTTTAAACCAGCCGATTTCTCAACTTAGCTTGAGCGTAGAATGCCATGCGTGTTTTCATTGGTTACTACCTACGATTAAAGAATTTAATAACTTTTGGCCCGATATAAAAATTGATTACGAACGCGGCTTTAGTTATGACGCTATTCCTGACTTACTAAGCGATGAACTCGACTTAGTTTTGACGTCTGATATACGTGAGCCAGATAAACTCGAATATGCCCATTTATTCGACTTTAAACTCAAACTTATTGTCGCTCCAGATCACGATTTAGCAAAAAAAGCCTATGTCACCGCGCTTGACTTAAAAAACGAAACCATTATTTCATACCCTATTCCACGTGAACGCCAAGATATTTTTAAACACTTCATTCAAAATGCACGGTTTGACGGCACGTTAAAAACGGTGGATCAAGGGCTGCTTATTTTTCAATTAGTGAGTGCTGGGATGGGCGTTGCTGCATTACCTGATTGGTTAGTTACCCCTTATGAAAGCCAAGGCTTAATTAAGTCTATTCCGCTAGGAGCACTTGGGCTTACTCGCCCTATGTATTTAGCGATGAAAAAAGACATGAAAGATAACCCTGTTTATCGTCACTTTTTAAATACGTGTAAGCTAAATAACGGTCGATAATCATCAATATAATAAGTAATATCGCTGTAATTAACCCTACAGCGTTTAACTCTTATGTTTGTTATTAAAAAAATGATTGGTGGCTTACTTATGCCACTACCTCTATTTGGTTTATTTGCGTGCCTGATGCTCCTACTCGCATTTAAAGGCCGCAAATCAGCTCTCTTCTTATCTACTTTAAGCTTAATTGTATTACTTGCATTGAGCACACCCTTTATCGCCAATTTAATTATCCAAAATAATGAACCTGCGTCGCTTGCATTTAATACCCTAAAGCATCCAAAAATAGACAAAATAGTTGTACTAGGTTGCGATATAAACCCAAATCCAGCTTTAAGTGCAAATAATCAACTAGGTAATTGTGCACTAACACGCTTAGTAGAAGGTGTAAAACTTGCCAAGCACTACCCTAATGCAGAGCTTATAGTTTCAGGCGGGGGTTATCAAAATACTACTAATAGCGGGCTTATGTATCAAACAGCGGTGAGTTTAGGAATTAATAAAAGCCGTATATTCCAAAATCCAAAAGCAATGGATACTGGTGAAGAAGCTAAGTTACTGGCATCAAAATTAGTCGACTTTAAAGTTGCGCTAGTAACATCTGTACTGCACATGCCACGCGCAACAAATCTCTTTAATGCTCAAGGCATTGAAGTCATAACTGCAGCCACTGATTATCATAATTTTGCAGCGCTGCCGTGGAGCAAACAGTTTATTCCCAATGCCCAAGCTTTACTCGTTGTTACACAATATAGTCACGAAGTAATAAGAAGTATTTGGATAGATATACGCCGCTGGATAAATCCAGAGGCGCTTTAATTCACACTACTAAGCTGATACTAAACAGGATTATCTATATCTATAAATGTCACGTCAAAGCCATGCTCTTGCTTGAGTAATTCACCCAAAGCTTTTACACCATAGCGCTCTGTTGCATGATGCCCTGCTGCAAAAAAATCAATATTTTGCTCACGAGAGCTATGAATTGTTTGCTCCGATGCTTCACCAGTTAAATAGGCGTCAATACCTTGCTCTGCAGCTAAATCAATATATCCTTGCCCTCCACCGGTGCACAGTGCAATGGTTTCAATCTTAGCAGCGCGTACTAAACTGATAAGCGGTGTGCGATTCAGCACTTTTGCAATTTTGTCTGCAAATTCTTCACCTGACAGTGGCGTTTTTAAATGCCCCTTCATCGCCACGCTATTTACAACAGATTCAAGTCCACCTTCTATTTCAATATCGAGTAACTTTGCAAGTTGCGCGTTATTACCTATTTCAGGGTGAACATCAAGAGGCAGATGATAAGCGAATAAATTAATATCGTTTGCTAATAATGCGCCTATACGGCGTTTTTTTATACCCGTAATTGGTTGAGATTCTCCTTTCCAGAAATAACCGTGATGGACCAAAATAGCATCTGCTTTTTGAGCTATTGCTGCATCAATTAATGCTTGGCTTGCCGTTACACCGGTTACAATTTTTTTTATCTCGTTTTTACCCTCAACTTGCAAACCATTTGGGCAAAAATCTTTAATTGTATGAGGTTTCAAAATGTCGTTTAATAGTTGGTTAAATTCTCGACGTTGCATATAACTTACCTTACTAAGTACTGAATTTTGTGCAAATTTTGGCGTTTATGGCGTAAAAATGAAAGGAAAATCTCAAAAAATTGAAAAACTGATTCAAAATAGGTATAAATACGTCTTCTTTATCTGTGTTCACAACGTATAGGGTCTCTGATGAGCAAACTAGACAAAACAGAAGTGTTATCTGCCTTTGAAGCAGCGTACGAAGCTGCCAATGGTAAAAAACCTGAAATCACAACTAAACCTGGCTGGTACAGCATTGATGGCGGTAAAAATTTACGCCTAGCTGATTTAGTAGAGCTGACTGAAGAATTAAGCTCTGGTAAAACAACACCAAAAGCGCCTGCTAAAAAAACTAAAACCAAAGCGGCTGCGCCTGTAAAAGCACAGAAAAAAGCCCCATTCACTGTTGTTACCGAAAATGAAGAAGGTTACACAGCGGAAGAGCTTTGGATTGTAATTTTAGCTCGTAAAGATCATGATTGTCGCTTACCGCGCGGTGTTGTTTAATCAACATTTATGATTTTTAAAAGAAACCGCGCTAAGCGGTTTTTTTATGCCTGCTATTTTCAAAGCTAAAAAAAGCGGCTAATAGCCGCTTTCAAAAGATCAAAATAAATTATAACTTTTCGAAGTAAAGTGGTTCGCGTTCTTTTTTGCCCACTTCATTCATTGTCTCTGCATTGAATAATCGGCCATTGATCATGGTGTAATCTACTTTATCCGAATCTCGAATATTTTTGAGCGGATCGCCATCTATAACCATTAAATCTGCCAGTTTGCCCACTTCAAGCGAGCCTACGTTTTTATCAAGCCCTAAATACTTAGCCGGATCGAGTGTTGATGCACGTATAGCCTCAAGCGGTGTCATTCCGCCTTGTGCAAACATCCACATCTCCCAGTGTGCACCTAAGCCTTCACGCTGACCGTGAGCACCTAAGTTAACGAGCACACCTAGGTCTTGCAGCTCAGCAGCAACGCGTGCGTTATTAAAGTGATTATAGTGATGATCGGGCGCTTTAATGCGGCGCATAGAGCGTGGTAATAATTGATTTTTAGGCACAAATTTACTTAAACGCGGATGATTCCACACATCAGTTTTATCGTACCAGTAATTTTCACCCCAAATGCCACCATAAGCGACTACAAGTGTTGGTGTATAGCCAACATCACTTTGCGACCATAACTGCTTTATATCGTCGTATATGTTCTCTACAGGGATTGAATGCTCAATACCTGTGTGTCCATCTACAATCATACTTAAGTTATGTTGTAATAATGAGCCGCCTTCAGGTACTACCATCATTTCAAGTTCACGACCTGCTTCAATAACTTGTTGGCGCTGCTCACGACGTGGTTGGTTATACGATTTAACACTAAACGCCCCTACTTTTTTAAGGCGCTCTAAATGAAATTTAGCATCGTCTAACGAGTCAATATGCGACGTATAACCTGGCATATTTGCGCCATATAAAATAGTACCGGTTGAGAAAATACGCGGGCCAACAATCATGCCTGCCTTTTGCATTTCACTCGCGGTAAATATTTCAGAGGTATCGTTTGATGGATCGTGAATTGTAGTGACACCTAACGCTAAACCTGCAAAGTTTTTCCAATTTTGCTCCGGTATAATTTCATCGCTTGCTTGCGAGCCATGAGCATGGGCATCAACAATACCAGGCATAATAGTTTTGCCTGTTACATCTATCACTTCAGCACCTTTAGGAATACTTATCTCGCTGGCTGAACCAATTGCTTTAATATGCTTGCCATCGGTGATAATTACACCATTTTCAATAACCTTTTCGCCGTCCATAGTAATAATTTTTGCACCAGTAAGCGCAATCATACCTTTAGGCTCAGCCATTTTTTTACTGAAACCGATATTATCGCCACTTTTCACTTTAAAGTCGGCATCTTCGGCTTTGTTAATAGCAAACATCCCCTCAAGGCTTGCATGATAAAGCTCAGGCCCTAATGTCCAGTAAAGCGTGTTGCTTTTAGCGCTCCAACTAATGTTTTCACCCGCACGCACCGATAGCTGCTCTATAGGGAACTGGCTATCTTTAGGCCCAATATTAATTGTTTTGCCATTTTCGACAAAGGGAGTCACAAATACTTTAAATCGCTCAGCAAACGCTAAATATTTGCCATCTGGTGATACTCTAAATTCTGTCGCATGTTCTGACTCGTACAGTTTACGAACTTTCTTACTTTCAAGCTCAACCATACTCAATGTGGGTTTTGGCCAAGGACTCATAATGTAAACGCGATCGTTTGCTGCACCAAATTGTGGTTGATAACCACTTTTTGAAATAAGTTCACTCTTTCCGCCTTTGGTGCTTACGCTGTAAACACCTGGATTAAGTGACCATTTAGGATTTAAAATACTGCCGCCAGTGGCTTTACGATAAACAACCGTCTTTCCATCTGGACTAAACGTTGCTTCTACATACTTGCCTGGCTGCGTAGTAATGGTATCGCCACGACCACTGCGAGCAGACACAACACGAACTGTGCCTTGCTTGTTATCATCCCATGTGGTGTACACTATTTTTTTACCATCGCGGGAGTACTGCGGAAATAATTCGTAATGATCAGTTTGCTTTGTTAAACGCTTAATTTTACCCGACTCTAAATCACGTTTATAAATATGCCCAAGCGCTTCAAAAATGGCCGTTTCGCCATCTGGGCTTACCTGCACATTTCGCAGCATTTTTACATCAAACTCATCAGTATCTAAGTTTTGTGTAAAGCGCACCGCTTTTTGGATTTTTTTAGTCGTTTGCACTTTAAAAGGAATGGTTTTTACCGATTTTTCAGCAACATCTAATGTGTGAATTGTACCACCAGCCCAAAATACCAGCTCTTTGTTGTCGGGTGTCCATGCAATAGTAGGATAAACCCCATGAATAGCCCATGTCTCTTGCATGTCACGCTCAAGCTTATCGTAAAGCTTAGTGTGCTCACCGCTGGTTAAGTCATATAAATAAAGACTAGTTTGAAAATCATCGCGTTTTATATAAGCAAGCTTTTTGCCATCAGGTGACGGCGTTGGTCTTATAGCACCACCCATGCCATCAATCACGGTTTCAATTTCGCCCGTTTCGCGGTCGTAACGTTTAATTTTATAAATACCCGCTACAGAATCCTTTGAATAATGAAAGGTTTTACCGGGTGTTGCATCATGCGAAAAATAGACATATCTGCCATTAGGTGAAAACATTGGCTCACCTAAATCTTTTTGATCGTTCTCACGCTTTGTCAGCTGTACACCTTTACCGCCTGCTTTATGGTAAAGCCACACTTCACCTGCACCGAGTGAGCGGCTAGCTGTAAAGTGTTTACGCGCAACTAAGTAATCACCATCTGGGCTCCATGCAGGGCTATTTAGTAATCTAAAGGTTTCGTCAGTAACTGCGTGTTGGTTTTCACCAGTTAAGTCCATAATCCAAATATTATCGCCACCCCCTTGATCTGAGGTAAACGCAATATTTTTGCCGTCAGGGCTAAAGCGAGGTTGCATTTGCCATGCAATATCAGAGGTGAGCTTTGTGGCTATACCACCACTCATTGGCATAGTATAAATATCGCCAAGTAAGTCAAATACTACCGTTTTACCATCTGGGCTTACATCAATATTCATCCAAGTGCCTTGCTCAACGCTAATTGCAGCGTCAACAAATTGCCCTTTAGGTGAATCTACTTGCCATTTTTGTTCATCTTTTTCAGCGGCATTCACTTGCCCTATCGCTAATGACACCGACAATGCCAATACTGTATGAAGCATTTTTTTCATGCGTTTCTCGCTTGTTATTGTTGCAGTAAAAACTATTTCATATGATTGCAACAAAAACAGGCGAAACTTACCAGTGTTATATGATAAAGCGCGGTTTATATAAGTTTAATGCCAAACTATAGGGTCAAATTGATAGTAATTAACGAGCATACTATAAATTTCAGGATCGTATCGTCGCAGCTCTGCGGGCTTTTCAAGAAAGGTTTCGGTGAGTACAGCAAAAAATTCAGCTTCGTTAGTTGCACCATAGCTGTGAATAACGTGTGGCATGCTATAAGCAACATGACTTTTCAACTGCGTAAACGCGCGGCTAAATACTCGGCCCCACTCCTTGTAATCTGCTGAGCTTTTTAAAAGTGGCGTGCCTGTTGTTTTACCTGTTTCTTGATCCAGTTGATGCGCAAATTCATGAAAAACTAAATTATGCCCATCACTTGGCAAGCGATTACCTTCAAGCACGTCATGCCAACTGAGTACTAGTGTGCCGCCAGGCCAAGACTCACCAAGCCTTACCGCATTATGGTAACTCACAAGCCCTGCACTATCGCGTGTTGATTGCGGGGCGTAATAAGCACTTGGGTATAATAAAATTTCTTTTACATTTCTATATAACGGCCAAGGTTTATTAAGCACTAATACACACGCATCGGCGGCAACAATTAACTTCATTGCAGACGTTAGCTTTAAGCCATCACAACCGACAAAGCGTTTTTCGTTTAAAAACCACGTTATGTGTCGCTCTAATTTTTCTCTGTCGGCGTCGGTCATTTTTTTATAGATGGGCATGCAACGCAGTAAAATATCTTTTTGCTGCGAATTTAAAGCAAAGTCTTTATATTTACTGCGCCATAATCGGTTTTGAATTGATGGCCAACGCCAGAAAATCACCACAAAAAGAATTAAAACAACAATTAACAGTCCATTTATCATGGGGATTTCCTGAGCTAAGGTATGGTATATAAATATGTCCAGCACACGTGCTTTTCAAGGATATAAGGTTATGTATTTGAATATAAAGTAATTCGAATTGTGTGACCTATAAACTACTTATAAATTACTTACTACTTTGCACTACCGTTAAAATGGTGACTTTTAAGATTAACCTTTGCAAAAGGTGTCAAATGTATTCTGCAATGTGTTTATAAATTTCGCTACATGCAAACCATCCATTAATGAATGGTGTACATCGATAGCTAAAGGCATTGTGCCTGTGTGTTTATCAAACTGACCAAATACAAATTTAGGAATACCCAAACTCTCCCCTTCACTAAATGCATGCGAAAACGCACTAAAATTCAGCCACGGCAAAACAGATATATGAATTAAATCAGCTTGCCCCTCTGTTTGGGCAAATGCATCAGAAAATAACGGCTGTTGTTTCGCTTTTTTGCTTACGTCACTTGCATGATTTGCAAACTCTTTAAAATCGCTTGCGCTATTAAAATAACTAAAAACAAACGTATCGTCTTCAGCCAGTTCCACCACACTTGCGCGAACACTGTTAAGTAGCCATGGTTGATTATCTATTATACGTAGCATTATTGAGTCGACCTTATGACACGCTTTTAAGGTGCAATATACATACGCTTGAAAAAAAGAAAATTGATTGGTTTTGCAATAGTCGTACAGTGCTTGAGCATCTAAACGCACACACACATTAAAATAAGGCTGAGAAAAGTGTTTAAATAATTCAAAGTGTTGCTTTCTAGGCCAATTATCTAAATCGATAGGCTGCATGAGAGAAGTTGAGGGAGTCATAATTTGCCGCACAAAATTAAAAATAAAGTGTACCGCTGTTCAATAACAATTGCATTAACTTACAGATAAACAAAAGGTGTGCAATTGCACACCTTTATTGCATTTTAGCTTAAATTTATAGACCGTTTTTGATGATCTCTTGCGCTAATTCGTCAGCAATTAAATGCGTAGATTTTTGCTCTTTTTCGCTTCGAGCAAAGATTTCCGTTAACGTATTAAAAATACCTTCAACATGTTTATTAGACGCTGCTGCACTGTAACCTTCTGGCGCTGTTTCGTAATAAACATTAATAATACCACCCGCGTTAATTACGTAATCTGGTGCATATAAAATGCCTTTTTCACGAATAACTTCACCGTGGCGAGACTCTGCCAGCTGATTATTAGCACAGCCTGCAATAATAGTCGCTTTTAAACGCGGTATCGTTAAATCGTTAATAGTTGCACCTAATGCACAAGGTGCATAAACATCAACATCTAAGTCGTAAATTTCATCAATGCCAACCGCAGTCGCACCAAAATCATTAACTACGCGATCAATTGCAACTTGGTTAATATCAGTTACAAACAACTCAGCGCCCGCATCAGCTAAATGCTTACATAAACCATAAGCAACAGCACCTAAACCTTGAACAGCCACTTTTACACCTGCAAAATATTGATGACCACGTTGATGCTGTAGCGCTGCTTTAATTCCTAAAAACGTACCGTATGCTGTAAATGGCGATGGGTTACCACTTTTACCTTCAAGACCCAATACGTAATTAGTTTCTTTATTCATAATAGCTACATCAGCACATGTGATGTTTACATCTTCTGCTGAATAATAACTGCCATTTAATCGCTCTAACTGGCGACCGAATGCACGAAATAACTGCTCAGATTTAATTTCTTTCGCATTACCTATAATTACAGATTTACCGCCACCAAATGGTAAGCGCGCAACTGCATTTTTATAAGTCATGCCTTTTGATAAACGTAGCACGTCGTAAACAGCATCTTCGTCGTTCGCATAATCCCACATTCTACATCCGCCAACTGCAGGACCTAGGTTGGTATTATGTACAGCAATAATTGCTTTTAAACCCGACTCTTCATCAGAACAAAAAACCACTTGTTCATGGTTATCAAATTCAACTCGATTAAACACAGCCACTTAAAATACTCCGAAATAGTTAACCCGTGAGAGGGTATGCGCGCTGGAAATTGTCGAGACTTTATCACTTCATATTCGTGTTCGCTACATTGACTGAAGATAAAACCAATGAAAAAACGCCATTGAATTAAATAATCAAATTTAAACTTTTAAGTAGATAAAAAATCCATAAAATAGCGATTAGTAAGTCTTAAAAACTACAGGTTAAAGTAATTATATAGTTCACGTTTACGTGAACGTAAAATCATTATTGTGTGTAAAGTTTAGTATACAAGTGCTACTAACCCGCCACATACTGCTGCCTATAGGTTTTCAGTAAAAAGTGAGTTTTCCCGCAAACTGGTCAGAGCTGTAGGCTTGATAACAACCCTATTTGAAAAAACAAAAAAGCGAGCACTCGGCTCGCTTTTCTAATGCATAACTTGCGTTATTTTAACTTACTATCAAGCTCTTCAATTTTAGCTTTCCAGATTGCAGGGCCTTGCGTGTGCGCATTAGCGCCTTCACTGTCTACTGCAACGGTCACTGGCATATCTTCAACTTCAAATTCATAAATAGCTTCCATACCTAAATCTTCAAAAGCAACTACGCGTGCTTTTTTAATCGCTTTAGATACTAAGTAAGCTGCGCCGCCTACAGCCATTAAATAAACAGACTTATGTTGTTTAATAGATTCAACCGTTGCAGGGCCACGTTCAGCTTTACCGATCATGCCTACAATGCCTGTTTTTTCTAGCATCATATCGGTAAATTTATCCATGCGAGTGGCTGTTGTAGGGCCTGCAGGACCTACTGCTTCATCACGTACCGCATCAACAGGACCAACGTAATAAATAAATTTATTATCAAAGTCTACGCCTTTTGGTAAGCCTTCACCTGAATTGATCATATCTTGCAGACGTTTATGCGCTGCATCACGACCTGTTAAAATAATGCCTGAAAGTAAAACGGTTTCGCCCATTTTCCATTCTTGAACATCTTTTTTAGTCAGTGTATTTAAATCAACACGACGTGTGCCTTCGCCTACTTCAAATGTTACTTGTGGCCAATCTTCCAGCTTAGGTGCTTTTAAATTAGCAGGGCCAGAACCGTCAAGCGTAAAATGTACATGGCGAGTTGCCGCGCAGTTAGGGATCATTACTACAGGTTTTGAAGCTGCATGCGTTGGTGCTGTTTTAATTTTAACATCAACAACCGTTGTTAAACCGCCTAAGCCTTGTGCGCCAATACCTAATTTATTAGCACGTTCAAAAATTTCTAAACGCAATTTTTCTTCAGTTGTTTCTGCGCCGCGCTCTATTAACTCGTGAATATCAACTGGGTCCATTAACGACTCTTTAGCCATTACTGCCGCTTTTTCAGCCGTACCACCAATACCTATTCCTAGCATGCCAGGTGGACACCAACCTGCGCCCATTGTTGGTAGTGTTTTTTCTACCCATTCAGCTACATCATCTGACGGGTTTAGCATAACCATTTTACTTTTGTTTTCAGAGCCGCCGCCTTTAGCCGCAACCATGACTTCCACTTTACCACCCGCTACTAAATCAATATGCACAACCGAAGGCGTATTATCTTTCGTGTTTTTACGCGTACCAGCAGGGTCTGCAACAATAGATGCACGTAAAGGGTTATCTGGATTCAAATATGCACGACGAGTACCTTCATCAACCATTTGTTGAACGGTTAAGTCTGTTTTATCCCACTTAACATCCATACCTACTTTAACAAAACAGGTAATAATACCGGTATCTTGGCAAAGTGGACGCTTGCCTTCGGCCGACATGCGTGAGTTAATTAAAATTTGTGCAATGGCGTCTTTAGCCGCTTTACTTTGTTCTTTGTTATACGCTTTTTCGAGTGCTTGAACAAAATCAAGTGGGTGATAGAACGAAATATATTGTAATGCATCTTCAATGCTATCAATAAAGTCTTGCTGACAAATTGTACTCATAGTGGTTCCTTAAGTTACCGTTACGCGTTGTCGCGTAATCTAAATCAAACCGGTGACGGTGGTTTGCACTGTTTTTTACAGCTTAGTGCTGCCAAAAAATTTGACTTATGATACCCTCCCAGCCCGTTTCGAGCCAGTTCTTAAAGGGGCAGTAAATGCTAAACAATAAAAAAAATTGTATTAAATTAGGCATAACACAAAACTGCATTGACGTTTTTGCGCATTTTTCACATTTGCCTTATGCAATTCTATTAGATTCTGCAAATAGTAATCATATAAACAGCCGTTTTGATATTATTGCCATTGAGCCGCAAAGTACCCTTGAAGTAAAAAATAATAAAAGCTTTTTAAATAATATAGAAAGTAGTGATAACTGCTTTGAAATTATGAACAATGAGCTTTCGCATCTTGATAAAACAAAAGCCGATTACGATTTACCCTTTAACGGCGGCTGGCTTGGTTATCTTGGTTACGACCTAGGCCGTACAATTGAAAACATGCCTACAATTGCTATCGAAGATATTAATCTTCCGCAAATGGCTATTGGTCTTTACTTAGATGCCCTTATTTACGACAAGCAGCAACAAAGCTGGTTTTATGTATCGCAGCCAAATACCGATCGATTAGCGCTTTATCAGCAATATTTAAATACACACGTTAAATCTCAAGTTAATACGCAGTGCTTTGCCCTAAACAGCGACTGGCAATCAAATATGAGCAAAACGGAATACGCTGCAAAATTTGCCCAAATTGAGGAGTATTTAAAAAGTGGTGATTGCTATCAAATTAATTTAGCACAGCGCTTCAACGCTCAGTTTGAAGGCTCCCCTTGGGCAGCTTATATTAAACTACGTGAAGCAAATAAAGCGCCGTTCTCAAGCTTTATAAATCATCCACAAGGGGCTATTTTATCAATTTCTCCTGAGCGCTTTATATCTGTAAATAATAACGTTGTAGAAACAAAGCCTATTAAAGGTACATTACCGCGAAAAGCGGACGCGCTGGAGGATCAACGCCAAGCCCAAATACTCGCAGCATCAGCTAAAGATCGCGCTGAAAATGTCATGATCGTTGATTTACTGCGTAACGATTTAAGTAAAGTAGCAAAACCAGGCAGCGTTCACGTCCCTTCCCTTTTTGCTATTGAAACCTTTCCGGCAGTGCATCATTTAGTGAGCACGGTAACCTCAGTACTTGACGAGGGTAAAACTGCAGTCGATCAGCTAAAAGCGGCTTTCCCAGGTGGCTCAATCACCGGTGCGCCCAAAATTAGAGCGATGGAAATAATTGAAGAACTAGAACCACATCGCCGTAGTATTTATTGTGGTTCAATTGGTTATTTAAGTGCGTGTGGAAATATGGACACCAGTATCACTATTCGCACATTGGTGTGCCACAAAACGCAAATTTACTGCTGGGCCGGTGGCGGAATAGTCGCTGATTCTAAAGTCGAATTGGAATATCAAGAAACTTACGATAAAGTAAATAAAATCCTCCCTTTATTAAAACAGTAGGTCGCTTTGAATAGTGAACACATTATGGCGCGGTTTCTGTTAAGCCCTACAGCTGCGCCAAACCAGTTAAAAGATACGCGTAAAAAACGCGCGAGCGCCGTGATGCTACCAATTATTGATGTAGATAATCATGCGCATATTTTATTGTGTAAACGTCCTACTTATTTACACCATCACCCAGGGGAGATTTGTTTGCCCGGCGGCAAATTTGAAGTAAGCGACATAACTCTTCGCACCACAGCACTGCGCGAACTAAAAGAAGAGCTAAATATTGCCCAAAACAACGTTAATGTATTAGGCCACTTACCTGAGTATTCAACCTTAACGGGTTTTAGTATTAGCCCCTATGTAGGTTTACTGAATAAAAGTACCACGTGGGAAAATGACTATAACGAAGTGCAAGCGAGCTTTTTACTGTCTATTACTGAGCTAAATAACGAAGCTAACTGGCAACCCCTGCCTTTTCAACGATTTGGAAAAACTGTAATATTGCAAGGATTTAAAACACCCCATGGATTACTCTGGGGTGCTACCGCAAGTATTATAAAAAACTTTACAAAACAACTCGCCCTACCAGTTTAAATCTTTGTTATTAGTAGTTACACAGTCACAATTCCACGTTATCATACTCGACCGTTCAAAGAGCAGCTTAGTGCTGAGAAACAAAGTAGAGACACACATTATGATCAGTGCATTTGATATGTTTAGCATCGGTATTGGCCCTTCGTCGTCGCATACCGTTGGCCCAATGCGCGCATCACGCTTATTTGTTAATGAACTCCAAGAAAAACAATTATTAGCAAATGTTACCGATATTAAAGTAGAGCTTTATGGCTCACTAGGTCAAACAGGCGTAGGCCATGGCTCAGGTAAAGCTGTAATACTTGGCCTGGCTGGTTACGATCCTGAAACAATAGATGCCGATTTAGTCGATGATATTTTAGCAACTATTGAAAAAGATCAGGTTATTTATTTAAACCAAACACACAAAGCAAAGTTTCCAAAACAAGGCGCAATTGTTTTTCATCGTCGCAAAACGCTTCCTAAGCATTCTAATGCAATGGAAATTATCGCCTCAAACAACGGCGAAAAAATTTACAGCAAAGTATATTACTCTATTGGCGGTGGCTTCATTGTTACTGACGAAGAGTTTGAAAACGAAAAACAAGCAGCCCTCGATATTAGAGAAGAAAACCCCGCCCCTTTTCCATTTGGTAGTGCAAAAGAGTTACTAGAAATGTGTAAAGAGTCAGGGTTGAGTGTTTCAAGCTTGATGATGAAAAACGAAAAGACACTGCGCACTGAAGACGAAGTAAAAGACACACTGTTCCATATTTGGCAAGTAATGATGGCCTGTATCGACCGTGGTATGCGTACCGAAGGTATTTTACCCGGTGGCTTAAAAGTAAAGCGTCGTGCGCCAAGCTTATACTTAAAACTAAATATAGAAGTCAGTAACGATCCACTGCGTGCAATGGATTGGGTTGATTTATTTGCTCTTGCAGTTAACGAAGAAAATGCGGCTGGTGGTCGTGTAGTAACCGCCCCAACCAACGGTGCTGCGGGTATTTTACCCGCTGTACTTATGTACTATCACACGTTTGTAAAAGAAGTAGACCGCGATATCGCCACGCGTTATTTGTTAACGGCCGCTGCTATTGGTATTTTATATAAAAAGAATGCCTCTATTTCGGGTGCCGAAGTAGGTTGCCAAGGTGAAGTTGGCGTAGCGTGCTCAATGGCAGCCGGTGCATTAACTGAAATTGTTGGTGGCAATGTAGTGCAAGTAGAAAACGCAGCAGAAATTGGCATGGAGCATAATTTAGGTCTCACCTGCGACCCTGTTGGTGGCTTAGTGCAAGTTCCATGCATTGAGCGTAATGCAATGGGCGCTATTAAAGCAATTAACGCTTCACGTTTAGCTATACGTGGCAGTGGCGAGCAAAAGGTATCACTTGATAAAGTGATAAAAACCATGCTTGAAACTGGCAACGATATGAAAACAAAGTACAAAGAAACCGCTCGCGGTGGGTTGGCCGTTAACATTATCGAATGTTGATCTGCTCTCTATAAAAAGAAAAAGCCGCCTATTTTAAAATAGGCGGCTCTTTTATTATTCGTTCAATATAGTGACATTATTTAACGGGTAACTCTATATCTGCAAATAACTTATCTACGTCATCTTGGTTGCGTAATAAACTTGCTCGCTCTACTCGCTCTTTAGTTAAGTGCGGGGCAAAACGTTCTATAAAATCATACATGTAAGTACGCAAAAAACTACCCTTTCTAAAGCCAATTTTGGTTGTACTTGCTTCAAATAAGTGACTCGCATCAATACACACTAAATCGGTATCGCTCACTTGATCTATCGCCATAGAGGCAACAACACCTACGCCTAACCCTAAACGTACATACGTTTTTATAACGTCAGCATCGGTTGCGGTAAATACAATATGTGGTTCGAGCCCATGTGCACTAAATGCTTTGTCTAGCTCTGAGCGCCCCGTAAAACCAAATACATAGGTTATAAGTGGATATTGAGCAATATCAGCCACAGTTAAACTATTTGCTTTTTTAGCTAATGGATGATCTTTAGCGACAACAATACTGCGGTTCCAATGGTAGCAAGGCAACATAACTAAATCTGAATACAAATGCAGTGCTTCTGTTGCAATAGCAAAGTCGGCATCACCGCGTGCTGCTGCATCTGATATTTGTTGCGGTGTACCTTGGTGCATATGAAGTGATACTGCAGGGTATTTTTTCATAAACCCTTGAATAACATTCGGAAGCGCATAACGCGCTTGGGTATGAGTCGTAGCAATATTTAACTTACCCTGATCTGGTAGCGTATGTTCATTTGCGACTGCTTTTATACCTTCGACCTTCGATAAGATTTCACGTGATATATGAATAATTTCTTTACCCGCACTCGTTACATGCGTTAAATGTTTACCGCTGCGACCAAATATTTGTACTCCCAACTCATCCTCTAGCATTCGTACTTGTTTAGAAATGCCGGGCTGTGAGGTAAATAAGCTCTCAGCAGTGGCTGAAACATTTAGTTTATGATTTTGTACTTCTACTATGTATCTGAGTTGTTGTAATTTCATGGCTGCATATTTTAACGTTGTTATTCATATTATATATAAAGGCAATAGGTGTTATGTCCAAGCGTTATTCTACTTTAATCGTAGTTTTAGGCCAGTGTGTTTGCATTTATACGTCTGGAGCTCAAGGCTAGCACAATAAATATACTTCAGATAGCAATGATTATTCCGATTTATCTTATAATTGCGTAGACTTTCAATACATTATTAGTCTATTTTTAAGTTAATCATTGTAAAACTACCCCGTTACCATATATTTAATGTAAGATTAATTAATTAGCTTATGAATCCGAGAATTACAACATGATCGTTTCTATTATAATAGTGCTTATAGTTGCACTGATTGTGATTGCGCTTTGGGTTAATGCAGTTCAGCAACACAAAGAAAAGCAAGAAGGCAAACGTCGCAAAGAGCTTACAAAACAAAAAGCGATAATAGAAGAAACCGAAGAAGCATTAATGAACAATGCTAATATTCCGTTATCGGAACACATTATAAGAGTATTGCAACGACGTATTTATGAAGCACTTAATACCATGGTTATTAACTCGCCGGGCTCTAAAGCACTAAAAAGCCGTTTAACCGAAGCAAAAGAACACCTATCAAGCAATATTCAAGGTAATAATAGTGATGCACTATCTATTCCTAGTAACGATAAACAGCTTGTTGGCCTTATTCAAGGTATTAAAAAACTACGTGCAATTTTACGATCAGAGCATGCTAAGGGTAGAGTTGATAGCCAAGTTTTTTCAGGAGAAGACAAACGTCTTGAAAGGCTTCAGCTTAGAATAAACATAGAAAGCCAAATTAAACGCGGCGTATCTGCACAAGCGGCGAGCATGGTTGGCTCTGCAAGACAATATTTTGAAAAAGCCTATGCAACATTAAACTCTGTTTCATTCGCTGATGAGTACGTAACAGCAAAGCTTCAAGAGGTTGAGGGTTATTTAGAGGCGATAAGCGTTGAGCTTAGAGCTTCGAACGCCACAGCACTTAAAAAGAAAAATGAGCAAGAGCAAGACGATTTAGATGTATTATTTGCCCCTAAAAAGAAATGGTAAGCATTTATCTTTTTTAGTTAAGCCCATACAATTATATGGGCTTTTTTATGGTCAGTTGTTAATATTCATCAGCATCTATCACGACAAAAACGCAAACTTAACAACAAATAACACAGTTAAAATCCAGACACTAATTGAGACTTCATCTCGCTTGCCACACAGCACTTTAACTGCAGTATACGATATAAAACCCAGTGCAATACCATGTGCAATAGAAAAAGTTAATGGCGTCATTAATAATACAACAGTCACCGGAATAGCATCGGTCATGTCATCCCAATTTACAAATTTCAGATTTTGCAGCATTAATACAGCCACATATAAAATGGCTCCAGCCGTTGCGTAAATAGGCACCATCTGCGCAAGTGGTGCAAAAAACATCATTAGTAAAAAGCAAATACCAACAACAACAGCAGTTAAGCCTGTTCGCCCACCTACAGATACACCTGCAACCGACTCGATATAAGATGTTGTTGTTGAAGTACCCAACATTGCACCTGCAATTGTGGCAGTGCTGTCTGCACTCAATGCTCGTCCTAAGCGAGGCATATTGCCCTTTTCATCAGCCAATCCCGCTTTTTGTGTTACAGCGACTAATGTCCCTGAAGTATCAAATAAATCAACAAACAAGAATGCAAAAATAACACTGAGCATTGAAAGCTCAAGTGCCGCACCAAAATCAAGCTGCATAAAGGTAGGTAAAATAGAAGGCGGCATAGCAACCACACCATGATATTCAACAAGCCCTAAACCTAGTGCTATAACAGTCACCAATAAAATGCTAATTAAAACACCACTTTTAAAATCGCGATATAAAAGTGCTGCAATAATAAAGAAGCTAAAAATAGCTAACAATGGGCCCGCTGATGTTATATCGCCTAGCTGGACTAAAGTAGCTGGACTCGCGATGATAATCCCTGCATTTTTAAGCGCAATTAGCGCTAAGAATGCACCAATACCTGTTGCAATAGCCTGTTTTAAAACTAAGGGAATCGCATTAATGATCCACTCTCGAACTTTAAATAAGCTTAAAAATAGAAATATACAGCCCGACATAAACACAGCACCTAATGCGGCTTGCCACGTGTACCCCATTCCCAGCACAACACCGTAAGTAAAAAAGGCATTCAATCCCATACCAGGCGCAAGTGCTAATGGATAATTAGCCCATAAGCCCATAATAAAACAACCAATAGCAGCAGCAATACATGTAGCGACAAAGGCTGCTCCTTGATCCATTCCTGCTTCAGCTAACATTGCAGGATTCACAAACACGATATAAACCATGGTGATAAATGTAGTTACCCCAGCGATACACTCACGGCGAACCGAGGAACCATTTTCATTAATTTTAAATAAGGCTTCGAGCATAATAAACTTATGATAATAAAAAGTGACGAGATTTTATCATAAAAATAATTTTTTACAGGACATTTTACCTTGCGGTATACTAAACTATTGAAGTAGCTAAAATAACAAAAAGACGAATATGATAAATACAACACCAACAGGCCAGAATTTAGAGCAACAATTAGACAATATATTGTCTTTTGTAACGCAACCTAATGATGCTAATTTAGCGCCAAATAATGAGGATCGCCCGCAAGGCTCTCTTAATAAGGCACTTTATTATTTAAAAAATGACCAACATCCACTTGCCGCAAAATGGATGCGTTTGGCTGCTATGTCGGGAGATCACCGAGCACAATTTTATTTGGGACTATTTTTTGTTAAAGGGCAAGGCGTACCGCAAAGTGTTTTTCATGCTGCAGCATGGCTAAGCTTATCAAGTAGTCAAGGTCATAAACCTGCGACGGCGGCTTTAGCCGATCTACGTAAACATATTGAAACCAAACGCTTTAAAGATGCACAATGTTATGCAGCTAGTTTGTATGAGCAAATTCACCAGTTGCAGTTTTCTCATTTGATCTCTCATACTTCCCCTACAGAATAATCATCTACGTATTTTATTCATAAAACACCTGTATAAAGTCACCGTAAGAAACGCTGCAACCACCTGCTGGCTAAGTCATAGTAGCAATAGCACTCTATAATTAAAATTTAAGCTAGAAGTGGTATAAAATATAAAAACATTAATTATCAAGGACCTACTTAAAAATTAAATCTAATTGAATATTTAAAAAAGAATAACTGTACAAATAAATAGCAAATAATACTTGCGCAAAAGCACTGTATAAACTACTGTATATAAATACTGTATATAAACCCAGTGAGATAACTAAAATGTTACAGCCTATTACAATTAGAACAGTTAAAAGCTACCAGCAAGACGATAAAAGTGATTGTGTTAATTTAATTCAGATTGAAGATGAGATATCTGCGACATTTGAGTTATTAAAGGTGCTACATCAGTACAATAATCTAAACGCATGGACATTATTAATCGCACCAGATAACGTACCTAGTAAAGCATTACTTGATTCATGCTCTATTGATACAAGTAAATTACTTGTTATTAGACAAAAGCACCTAGTCAATTTAGAGTATGTATTAAATTCGGCGTTACATAACGGTAATTTTTCAGCAGTAATTACATGGACAGACATAGTAAATAACCAATTACTTAATAGCTTATCTTTAGATCTGAGTAAAACACGAACAAAACTTTACTGTTTTACAAAAAATATTCAAATTACAAAGATACCCCATAGCCAACAAGCTTGTTAAACTAACGCTTTTATACTGTGTAGAACAACTATGAACTCACTGAACTCTATAAGCTGTTTATGTGGCAGTCAGCAAGAATATGCAGACTGCTGCGAACCTCTTCATTTAGCAAAACAACAAGCTCAGACTCCTGAACAACTAATGCGTTCGCGTTATACAGCTTATGTACTTAAAAATGCAAAATATGTTTACCAAACCTATGCAAGTGAAAAGCAAGCTGAAAATCCTATTAAAGAAATAAACGATTTTGCTAACAGCTGTCGATTTATAAATCTTGATGTCATTAGCTCACACCATGATGAAGATAAAGGCGAAGTGGAATTTAAAGCTCAGTACTTTTACCAAAGTCTGTTTTGTGAACTTCACGAAAAATCGCAATTCATTAAAGAAAATGCTCAATGGCGTTATTTAGATGGCACTATATTTCCAGTTACGGATATTAAGGTGGGTAGAAATGATGATTGTCCATGTGGTAGTAATAAGAAATACAAAAAATGCCACAGTGTGTAATATATAATTTTATTTAACCCCTTTACATAAGTAAGGATTGTTGATTATAGGCAGTCCTTTATTGATATAAATACACTTAACCCCCCTCTACTCTTGTAGCTACCTTATTCATGTTTATGCCAATTATTGCGGTGTGTAGTTAGCGTTTAAACGCTACATTTACCAGCGCACCAAACTTGCTTATACCGATTCGCTTAATTAAGTGATCTATTTTGAGGGAAGGAAATCGTATCGATAACAAGGCAAAAAATTTGTCCTTTAGTTGTTCTATATCAGAAATTTTTAACAAAGTTAGCGTCAGGTTTAATCCCTCAAATTGATTAAGTATTATTGCGGATTGGTATTATTTAAACATGCCTCCTCTGTTTTAGTGAACAACCGATAAACGCCCACACTTAATATTTATAGCGTAAAACAAAAAATGAGCCACTTGAGCCCATTTTATAATTTCGAATACTGACTAAATATTATTCGTCATCATCTAAGTCTAACTGTTGACGCTGAGCTGGTCGTGCTAAAATCTCTACATAGAAAGAAGTCAGACCTTGCTTTTCAATTTCACCAATTTGGTTACTTAATTCAGCTACGTGCACAACTTGTGCATCTTCAGCTGTGTTACCAAACTTACAGTCAAATGCCCAATAATCTGCATCTTCAGGTAGTGTTTTATTGCGCTCTCGTTTCAAATATTTTTTCACTTCATGCTTTGCAGCATCAACCATACGAGGGTATTTGATTTTCTCGTGATTCAGCGTGAATGTTTTCTTCATTACGTTCCTAATTACCTTGGTTTAATGATAGCGGCATTTCAGTCATACCATTTGCGATCATTATAGCAATTGCAATTAACTTTTGGATGCTTTTTTTGCACTAAATCAATTATTAGCCAATATCATTAAATTAATCAGTAATAGTGATGCGAAAACACAAAAAACAACATATAGGGTTACTCGATATACCTAACTTTTAAAGCTGTAAGAAGGTAAATCAATCGGTAAGTAAGAGTCAATTTCCTAGGTTAAATTACAATATGCATTTATCCCTGAATCACATAACTAACACGCTTGCTGCTTCCTATTAGATATTTTCTCAAGCAGTAACTAAGTGTAAAGGGTCATGTAAAGCATCGTTATTAAGGAGATCGTAAAAAGCAGCGGCGTCCATCGCTGGATTAGAAAGTTGCGTTTCTGTGTTTTTTATACGTCTACGCACAGCAAGCTCGCAATTATCAATGATATTCAACGGAATATGCGTTACATCATCTCTTATAAAGAGGGGCTCTGGATTCAAACAATGATTCAATTTAATATCGTTCATTCCAGAGCGTTCTCCAGCACTGATCAGTAGTGAAGCGTTATGTTGACCAATCAACATATCAAATTTATCTGGCGCTAAAAGTTGCTTAGGACCAACACCCAATTGTTTGCGAAGCGCATCATCAGTAATAATTGCGTCTTCGAGTTCTGTTTTTGGTAAGTGAAATTGGCTAAAATCAAGTGCGTCATGCGATAACATTGCGAGCAAAAGAGAAAACTCTCCTCTTCGCTGTTCGTGCACACTTTTGTTAAGCCGTGTGCTTAATTGGTTCTCAGTGATCAACAAATCATCGATTTGCATAGTCTTTAGCCGATTGTTGTAGGTTATAGATATTTATCGGCTTTTTTTCATTTTTCTTTAGTTTTTTTCTTTACTTAAATACATATTTTGCTATTATCAGCGCCGTTGCATTGGAGGGGTTCCCGAGCGGCCAAAGGGATCAGACTGTAAATCTGACGGCTCAGCCTTCGCTGGTTCGAATCCAGCTCCCTCCACCACTTTTCTTACCGCTAAGTTAAGTGGGGCCAAATGTAACAAAATTAGTGTGGAGGGGTTCCCGAGCGGCCAAAGGGATCAGACTGTAAATCTGACGGCTCAGCCTTCGCTGGTTCGAATCCAGCTCCCTCCACCACTTTTAATCTTCCCTTGTAAGCAATAAAGTCTAAAACATCCACTGTAAGCTCATTCCATTAATTTTTAACCATTGTGATGCTGATTTATGATCAGGGTAAAATATTTCAACTCGCTGCCAAAATGCTTTACTGTGGTTTAAATGACGCAGATGAGCTAACTCATGAACTATTACATAATCAATTATGTGCTGTGGTGCACCAATAAGGTGTAGATTAAAGGTCAAATCACGTTTGCTGTTACAACTCCCCCACTTTCTTTTATAAATCGCAATACTCAAATTGTGTGGTAAAGCCTCGTTCATTTGTGTACAAAAATACGTAAGTCGCATTTCTATATAAGCTGTTAGCTGCTCTTTTAAATACTCTTCTAATAATTTTTGATACTTTAATTGTTGATGTTTAACACGTTTAGATACCGTAATTAACAAGCCAGCTAGTTGTGGTTTTACACCAGAGTAGTGACCTTGCTCAAACTGCACATTTACTTGCTCAGAATAAATACATATTTTTTTAGTTTCAAAGGGGTATTGCTTGCAGTCAACAACAGTGAGTTGCTTAAGCAATTGCGCATCAACCCATGTCTTTTTTTCTAAAAGCCAACTATCAATCTGCTTTTTTGCAATATAGCTAGGTGCGTATACGGTTACCTGCTGGTTATGAACTTTAATCGCAACGGTTTTTCTTCGTGCGCTTTTTTTTAGCTGATATTCAAACACTTCAATTTCTCAAATATAAATATTATTTACCCATCTAGGTAATATATTAGCATCATCTTAATTAAAAAAATTAGCTTTATTAGTTAAAGTACTCTCGTATTCAGTCGTTATGAAATAGTGCTTTATTAACCGCAGTAAATTAACTGTTTATTAATTGCTTAATTATATTAAACTAAAATAGTGATATTACATTGTGAGTTATTATGCTGTCAGCTTTTTTCATTACGGACCAAGATCCTAGTTTAATTGTGAATGGGGTTTACGATCCTATTTTAGTCTCAATGTCTGTCCTAATCGCTATATTTTCTGCATTTTTTACCACCAAACTCATTGATTTAGCAAAAAGTACTAAATTTCCAAGCTACCAACGTTTAGCCAATATTACCGCAGCCACTGTTTTTTCTGTTGGTATTTGGAGTATGCATTTTATTGGTATGCTCGCTTTTTCACTCTGCACTAATATTCAATATGATCCCATGATTACATTATTGTCATTTATACCCGCATTTTTAGCCTGCCAATGTGCCGTATCTATGCTGGTAAGTAGTAATGGGAATTTCAAAATACTGGCTACTTGTTCGATTTTACTTGGTGCTGGTATTGGCACAATGCACTACAGTGGCATGGCTGCGATGCAACTGGCGCCCTTATTACGTTACGACCCTGCTATGTTTGGCCTCTCTATTATTGTTGCTATCGCACTTTCATTTTTCGCCTTGTATAGCCGCTTTAATCTTGAAAAATTGTTTCCTAAATTAGCCCCTTTTCAGAGCCGACTTATCAGCGCTATTGCTTTAGGCTTAGCCGTCACCGGTATGCATTATATGGGTATGGCCGCAACCCGATTTGTGACTACATCGCCTATTTTATATGAAGATACAAACGCTACTGCAGGCTTAACATTTGTCGCCATTGCGGTAGCAACAGCAACAATAGCTATCACGAGTGTTGTTGGAGTACTTAATGGTATGGTGCGCTACAGAATGTTACTAGAAGCTAAATCAGCAGACGAATCGCGCCTAAATGCGATTTTAGGCACTGCTATAGATGGAATTGTAACCATTGATCACAAAGGTATAATTTTAAGTTTTAATAACTCAGCAACAAAAATATTCGGTTGGTGCGAAAGTGAAGTACGAGATCGCAATATTAAAATACTCATGGATGATAGCATCGCGGCCAATCACGATAATTACCTATCAAAAGCTAAAAATGTTGATTTAGGAAAAGTAATCGGTGTCAATCGTGAAATATCCGCTAAACATAAAAACGGATACTTATTTCCGATTCGATTAGGTATTGGTGAAGTTAATCAACCTGGCCAAAACCCTCTATATGTAGGCTTTATTACTGATTTAACCGAGCAACGAGAACTGCAACGAAGCCTAGTAGAAAAAGAGCAACAGTATCGCTCTTTAATGGATAATATGCCGGGCGTTGTGTTTAGGTGTAAATTTGATGAAAATTGGACAATGCTATTTATTAGCCCGAGTGTTCTTGAATTAACGGGATATCAATCAAAAGAATTTATCGAGCATTGTATTGAATTTAATGACCTTGTCTTGAAAACTGATCAGCCAGCTATTCTTGTTGCTGTAAATAAAGCGTTCACACAAAAGCGTCAGTATTCTATTGAATATCGGATCCGTCACCGCAATGGAAAAATTCTATGGCTACTTGATAGGGGGACTTTTGATTTTGATGAGCACGGTGAATCCCAATGGATTGACGGTGTGCTAGTCGATATAACAGAGCGAAAAGAATACGAGAAAACGCTTGAAACTGCAAAACTTCAGGCAGAAGAAGCCGCTAACGCTAAACAATCTTTCATGGCAAACATGAGCCATGAAATACGTACTCCTATGAACTCAATTATTGGTTTTAGTGACTTGCTCATGGATACGCCTCTTGATCAACAACAACAAAAACATCTCATTACTGTTAACAATGCCGCTCGTTCATTATTACGCTTACTCAATGAAGTTCTTGATTCAGCAAAGCTAGAACGTGGAAAACTTGCTGTAGAGCCAGCTCATTTTAGTTTGAAGCCAGTCATAGACAGTATTATTTCGACATTTTGGCTAGAAGCTAAAAAGAAAAATCTAAGTCTAACACTCAATATTGAAGAGTCGGTAAGTAAGACCTATTACGGAGACGCTGATCGACTGAGGCAAATACTTACTAACCTCATTGGTAATGCTATAAAGTTTACAAAACGTGGAGCTGTTACTGTCACTGTAAGTACAACGCATAATGAACATCTTTTTTTTGAAGTGCAAGATACCGGTATTGGTATCATAGAAGATCGTATACAAGCCATATTTCAGCCCTTTGAGCAAGCTGATGGGACCACAACTCGACGATTTGGTGGTACTGGGCTTGGGACTACTATTAGTAAACAGCTTGTAGAGCTAATGGGAGGCACTATAGACCTCACTAGTGAAGTGGGTAAAGGTAGTTGCTTCTACTTTTCATTACCGCTTGAAGCCGGGGACGAAGCAAAAATAGATTACTTCGATGGGTTACATACCCAATTACCAGCTCTTAGAATCCTTGTTGTTGATGATATTGAACAAAATACGGAGCTGCTTTCGTTACTGCTTTCACGGGATAAACATACCGTAGTAACAGCAAGTAACGGACTTGAAGCTGTGAGTATTTTTAAGGAACAAAACTTTGATGTTATTTTAATGGATATTCACATGCCTGAATGCGATGGTATTGAAGCAACACTCAAAATACGTGAGCTTGAAAAACGAAGACAATTAAAATATACACCTATCATTGCTTTAACAGCCAGTGTATTACAACAAGATAAATTGACAGCCAAAAAGTCTGGGATGAATGGTTTTACTAATAAGCCAATTGATATAAACCAGTTAAATCAAGAAATTGCACAGGTTCTTGGGCTGAGTTTAGTAAAAGAAATCGCCGTAGCACACACTGACCATAATACTAATCACATTGATTTTAAAAAAGGTTTGGCTTTGTGGGGCTCAAAATGTAGACAACTTACAGAAATCACTAAATTTATGAACGACAGTGGCAAAAAATTTAAAGTACTTTTAAACGAGCCCCTATCTGATGTTAGTAACTTCAAAAATTTAGTGCATACGTTAAAAGGGGTGGCAGGAAATCTAGGCCTGATAACGTTAATGGAATTGCTAGATAATTTAGAGTACGCAGAAGATACCAAGGTAAGTAGCACTCTCAGTGCCATAAAAGAAGAGCTCGCTATCATAGTTCAATTGTTGGCAAAAAATGTGTGTAAGCAGCCAAAAAATAGTATAGATGAAAATATTAGTATTTTGTCTGTTTTAGAACTAAAGGCGCTTTGTGAGGTATTGTATCAATATGCTCAAAATGCTGAACTTAACGATGAGCTTATTGCCCAATTACTTCTCAACTCAGATATACAATTTGCAGATGAAGTAAAAAGTATAATCACTGCTTTTGATGGATTTTTCTACCGATAGACCTCGTATTTTAATCATTGACGACGAACCAGCAAATCTCAAAGTAATGCGAGAAGTGTTAGGTAATCAATATCGCATGTCATTTGCTAAATCAGGTGAAGCCGCACTGGCCTTACTTGAAAAAGATCTACCTCAACTTATTTTACTCGACATTATGATGCCAGATATGAATGGCTTTGATGTTTGCCAGCGAATAAAAAACAAAGCTAGCACGTCTCATATTCCTATTATTTTTGTCACTGCATTAGATGATGAAAGTGATGAGTTTAAAGGCTTTGAGCTAGGCGCAGTTGACTATATCACCAAACCAATTAGCCCAGCTATTGTCAGGGCGAGAGTGAAAACACATCTCTCATTAGTTCAAGCGGAACAATTAAAACAAGCACATGTTGATTTAGTTCAACGCTTGGGACGGGCCGCTGAATATAAAGACACTGATACTGGCGAGCATATTATTCGTATGAGTCAATATAGCAAGGTCCTTGCCTTAGCCCTTGGTATGCCAGAACAACAAGCTGAACTGCTGCGCCAAGCGGCCCCTATGCATGATGTTGGTAAAATAGGCATTCCTGACGCTATTTTATTAAAACCAGGGCGATTAACAGGCGAAGAGTTTGAATATATGAAAAAGCATGCTGCCATAGGGGCGCAAATCTTAGCAAATTCACCCTCCCCACTATTACAACTAGCTCATAAACTCGCAATTGAACACCATGAAAAATGGGATGGCTCTGGCTACCCCAATGGAATACGTGGTGAAGATATATCAATTGAAGGAAGAATTGTTGCCGTTGCAGATGTTTTTGATGCCCTTACGTCAAAACGTCCTTATAAAGAAGCATGGAGCGTAGAAAAAACAGTTCAACATATGCAAGCGCAAGCAGGAGCTCATTTCGATCCCGCTCTAATCGAACTATTTGTAAAAAACTTAGACGATATTATTGCTATAAAAAATGCAAATCAAGAAAGCTAATTCTTTTTAGCACTGTGGGAGCCAAGCTCAACATTTGGGTAATAAGATTTTATATACCGATAGTCATGTGACGTAATTTCATGGCTATTACCACTTTCATCTTTAAAATACATTGAAAACGTTACACCATGATCAGCAAGAACCGCTTTTATATTTAGGTTTTCAAAGTAGTTAAGCCACTCTATAAATTGCTCCCCTGTAGCCAAAAATGCAATTCCTTTACTACGCCCCTCACCTTCAAAAAGTGCTAAGCGGGTTGTTGAACTTGCATCTTCAAGTGTTAAAGGGCCTCGTCCGTCCTCATCCCAAAAGGCAAGTTCGGGAACTATGCTAAAACCTAAAACGCGCTCATACCATTTAACTGCACTCGACAAGTTATCAACATTTAAATGGCAATGATCAATACCAGATAATTTAGGCATATTTTTATTATTCACGTTACTCACCAATTTCTGACTTTAATTGCTCTAAAAACTCATGCATGTAAGCTGTACGCCTATTCGCTTCTGTTTTAGCTGATGGGGTATTCATGCTTTCAGCAATATGTAATAGTTTTATAAAAAAATGATCGAGTGTATATTTTTTATCATCAGCTTCACGTTCACTACAAAAAGGGTCGTCTGGGTTATACAATAACCGTCCAATTGAGCCGCCAACTTTCATACATCGACTCACTCCAATCGCACCCAGTGCATCCATTCTGTCAGCATCTTGTACTATTTGTGCCTCAACTGTTTTAATTTTTATATTTGCGCTAAAACTATGCGCAGCAATTGCATGATGAATCTCATCAAAGAGTGATTCATCATAATTAATCGATTTTAAGAATTCTAATGCTTTATCAGCTGCCATAGCAGAGGCTTTTGCACGATCAGGGTGGTTTTTAGCCACTGCCACACAATCGTGCATCCACGCTGCGGGGAGTACTACTGACATATTAGCCTGCTCTGCATCACACAGCTGTATTGCAACACGCACCACTCGCTCTATATGCGTAATGTCGTGTGCTACATCAGCGTGCACAAAAGAGGTTATAAACTCTCTACATTGTGAATTAAGTATTTCTAAATCAGGGCTTAAAACGGCGTCAGGCACTTTCAGGTTCCAAAAGCTAATTAATCGATAAATTACACGTACTTTACCGTGCTTTATGCCCCCCTTGCAAAACATTCATTGTATGTTGCCCGCTGCTTGACTAAAATACAGCGCTTATTTATTACTACTGAGAAGCCTTATGTCATCTGCCGTTTACCTACAAGCTGGTCGCGATAAATCATTAAAAAGAAAACACCCTTGGTTATTTTCAAAAGCCATCAAAAAAATTAAAGGTAAACCTGGATTAGGCGACACAGTAACGATTCACGACAGTGAAGGTAAGTTTTTAGCCACTGCAGCTTATAGCCCTCACTCACAAATTCGTGCACGTGTTTGGAGCTTTGACGAAAAAGAAATCATCGATCAACACTTTTTTGAACGCCGTTTACGCCGTTCATTAGAAGCACGCAGTCAAGTCATTGAAGAAGGCGGATTAACAGGCTTTAGATTATGTGCAGCTGAGTCTGATTACTTACCTGGCGTTACAATCGATAAATTTGATAATGTACTAGTTTGTCAGCTACTAAGTGCGGGTGCCGAGCGTCATAAGGGCGAGATTGTTGGCGCGTTAATGGCTATTTTTCCAGGTTCTAGCATATACGAGCGCTCAGACGTAGAAGTACGTACAAAAGAAGGTTTGGAACCAATTAAGGGTGTTCTTTGGGGTAATGAGCCAACACAACCTGTACTTATTGAAGAAAACGGTTTAAAAATTGAAGTCGATATAATTGAAGGTCATAAAACCGGATTTTACTTAGATCAACGTGATAGCCGCGCTGCACTTGAGCGTTTTTCAAAAGGTAAAACGGTACTTAACTGTTTTAGTTATACAGGGACATTTTCACTATACGCCCTGCGTGGTGGGTGTGATCATGTTACTAATGTTGATGTATCGCAACCAGCGTTAGATACCGCTAAACGTAATGTTGAGCATAACAACTTAGACTTAAATAAAGTTGATTTTGTTAAGCAAGATGTATTTAAGTTACTGCGTCAATACCGCGATGAAGGCAGACAATTTGATACCATCGTAATGGATCCACCAAAATTTGCTGATAATAAAGCACAACTAACAGGTGCGTGCCGTGGTTATAAAGATATCAACATGATTGCTATGCAAATACTTAAACCCGGTGGCACATTATTAACGTTTTCTTGCTCGGGTTTAATGGAGCAAAATTTATTTCAAAAAGTTGTTGCTGATGCAGCGCTTGATGCAGGTAAAGATCTACTTATAATGGAACGCCTAAATCAAGCAGCCGATCATCCCATTGCTGGCAGCTACCCTGAAGGTTTTTACCTAAAAGGTTTAATCTGTAAGGTCTATTAATAGCTAAGTAGCTAATTAATTAAATTCTATTATTTCAAGCCCTGCGGTTACCGTGCCATCATCTTCTTTGCTGGCACGTATTACTTTTGCCGTTGCTTTTAAAGGGGCAATACTTGGGTGTGTTGATGCGATATCAACCGATAAAATAGTTTCAGGCTCAAGCAAATCATCTAAATGCAGTGATAACCCTGTTGCACTTAAATCAACGCATTCTGCCGTGTAATTCAAACCAGCTACAGGCTCTATCGTGGTTAAATTTGCAGTTGTATTTACCTGCATACGTCTGAAGTTTCGTTTGTCATCTGTAAACATAATTCCCTCTATACAATTGTATTAATTTGCTCGAGCAATACGCTCATCGAAAATGGTTTGACTACATAGGCATCACATCCTGCATCAAACCCAGCCTTTTTTTCCAGCTCAGATTCAAGGCCAGATACCATAACAACCGGAATGTTTTTTGTCTCCGGCGTATGCTTCAACATTCTGCACGTATCGTAGCCATCAAGGCCAGGCATACATACATCAAGTAAAATTATATCTGGAGGATTCGCAATCGCTGACGCTAAACAGCTCTGTCCAGAGTCCGCATAGCTAACATCAAATTTGGACGCGAGTGCAGCTTTAAGTATCTCATAATTAAAATACTCATCGTCAACAACTAATAAATTTCGTGTTTTTGGTTCAATCAATGAGGACATGTTTATGTCGTTTCCTTCTCAAAGCAAAAATAAACCCTTCCATTAAGGTACTAAGCTTAATACGAAATGCAAGCTTTATTCAATTTCTTTTATCGCATTTAAAATTCGCTTCGACGATATTGGATAAGGGGTTCCTAATGTTTGAGCAAATAAAGAAACTCTTAGCTCTTGTTGCATCCAAAAAATTGCCGTTACGTCTTGTGGTATTGGCATGCCTTTGGGCGTTTTATTCACTAATTTTTTGTATTCTTGAGCAACTTTATCCAGTTCCAATACACATAATCTATCTCGATTAGGATCAACAGGTAATTTTTCCAAGCGTTTTTGAATAGCTTTTAAATAACGAATTAAATCTGTTATTTTATCTGCGCCATGCCCGCTCACAAAACCTTTAAATATAAGTGACTCAAGTTGTGATTTTATATCGCCGTGCGCGGTTATCATGGTTAAATCAACGCGCCCTTTCATTTTTTTATGCAACGCGTGAGCAATACTGAGTACTTGCTCAACCTGCGTTGCAATCGATACAACGGCATCACCCAGCTCACCGCGTATTTGCTCTTTTACTGTTTCAAATGATTTTTCGTCGCGTATATCACCATGTTTTACTAATAAACTATCAACACCAGCGGCAATACAGTCATCAATTAAATCAGCGATTTTACCAAATGGGTTAAAGTACAAACCCAGCTTTGCCTTATTCGGTAAGTTTTGTTGTAAGTACTTAATTGGCGATGGGACATTGAGTAAAACTAAACGGCGCAGACCTTGTTGATGTGCTTGCTGCGCTTTTGCTTCACTATCAAAAAGTTCCACTGCAGCCGCTGATTTTTTATCCACCAGCGCAGGGTATGCTTTTATCTCATATTGACCTTGCTTTTTAACGTATGACGCTGGCAGCTCACCAAAATCCCATTGTGTTAAGTCTGATTTTTCAATGCCTTTATCGGCTACTTTCGACAGTGTTTCGGTTACTTCACCTTGCAGCTGTGCTTTAAGCTTGGCTAAATCAAGCCCACGAGCAAGTAACTTATCGTGTTCATCACGTACTTCAAACTGCAATCGTAAATGCGGTGCAAGCGCGGTTAAATCCCATGCTTCTATATCAACTTTTACACCGGTCATTCTCAATAAACGCGTCGTTAATGCATCAATTAAGCTCCCTTGCATTGGCTCAATGGCTGCAATTACCGCATCAGCGTAATTCGGCGCGGGTACAAAATTACGACGAAGCGATTTAGGCAATGACTTTATTAGCCCACTTATTAGTTCATGCCTAAAGGCAGGTATATGCCAATCAAAGCCACTTTCTTGTACTTGATTTAGCAGCGCTACCGGTATTTGTACCGCAACACCATCAACGGCTTGGCCTGGATCAAAATGATAAGCAAGCGGTAATATAATATTGTCTTGCTGCCACGTGTCAGGGTAGTCAAACTCGGTTATATTACTTGCGCCATGCTGCATTAACTCTTCACGAGTCATATGTAGGGAATGTTTATTTTGTTGCTTTTGCGTTTTATACCATTTTAAAAATGCAGCGCGATTATTAATCTCTTTTGGTATTTTTTTATCGTAAAATTCAAATAATGTTTGCTCATCAACTAAAATATCACGACGACGTGACTTATTTTCCAGTACTTGAATATCTTCAATAAGCTCACGGTTAAACGCTAAAAAGCCCTCGTTTAAGCCCAGCTCTTGCTCAACTAAAGCAGTGCGTACAAAAAGCTCGCGACTCACTTTAGGATCAATATTGCTGTAAACACAGCGGCGTTTATTTACAACGAGCAGGCCGTACAAGGTTTGCTGTTCAAAGGCAATTACCGCACCAGGCTTTTTCTCCCAGTGGGGCTCTGTGTAACTGCGTTTTACTAAGTGCTGTGCTAATGGTTCTACCCAGTTAATGTCTATTTTTGCATTGGTGCGAGCATATAATTTACTAGTCTCTACCAGCTCCGCTGACATTATCCATTTAGGACTCTTTTTAAATAAGCCCGAACCCGGAAAAATATGGAACTGGCTATTGCGTGCGCCTTTGTATATTTGTTTCTCATCTTTAAAACCGATATGGCTCAGCATTCCGCTTAATAACGCTTTGTGAACAAGTTCGCCATCAGCCGCTTGGCTAGTTGCCTTCATGCCCATTTCGTTGCATACAGTACTTATTTGATAAACAATATCTTGCCATTCACGCAGGCGCATATAGGCTAGGAAATCTTTTTGACACAGCTTTCTAAATTGGCCGTTAGTCAGCTCGCTTTGCTGCTCTTCTAGGTAATTCCATAAGTTTAAAAAAGCAATAAAATCTGAATCTGGGTCGTCAAAACGACCATGTTTTTCATTGGCAGCAGCACGTTTTTCTTGTGGGCGTTCACGTGGGTCTTGAATAGACAATGCTGCCACAATAATAATCACTTCACGCAATGCACCAAGTTTATGAGCCGTGAGCACCATTTTAGCTAAACGAGGGTCAACCGGTAATCGGCTAAGCTCTCTACCCGAAACGGTTAAACTCGTTTTGTTATCACGTTTGTCTGGCTTGACTGCTTGTAGCTCTTCTAATAACGATAAACCATCACTTATATTACGGCTATCAGGCGCTTGCACAAACGGAAATTGCGCCATATCACCAAGCCCTAGCGCCAACATTTGTAAAATAACAGACGCAAGATTAGTGCGCAGTATTTCAGGATCGGTAAACTCAGGGCGCGATAAAAAATCATCTTCAGCGTACAAACGAATACAAATACCCGCTTCAACACGTCCACAACGTCCCATACGCTGATTAGCACTTGCTTGTGATATAGGTTCTATTGGTAAACGCTGAACTTTTGTACGATAACTGTAGCGGCTTATGCGCGCAGTACCTGGGTCTATTACATAACGAATACCTGGCACAGTGAGTGATGTTTCGGCCACGTTGGTCGATAAAATAATATGACGACGGGAATGCGGTGCAAATATACGGTTTTGCTCTGCGTTCGATAAACGCGAGTAAAGTGGCAATACATCGGTGTGCTTTAAATTACGCTTGCTAAGTGCATCAGCAGTATCGCGTATTTCACGCTCACCATTTAAAAATATCAGTATGTCGCCGGGGCCTTCTGCGCATAGCTCATCAACGGCATCAAAAATACCTTGTAGCTGATCGCCCTCGGCTTCCATATCATCTTTATTAATATCGGTAATTGGATTGTAGCGTACATCCACAGGGAAAGTTCGACCCGATACTTCTATAATTGGCGCATCATCAAAGTGCTTTGAAAAGCGCTCAGGATCGATGGTTGCAGAGGTAATTATTATTTTTAAATCAGGGCGTTTTGGAAGTAAGTTTTTTAAATAACCTAAAATAAAGTCGATGTTTAAACTACGCTCATGCGCTTCATCTATAATGATGGTGTCGTATTGATTTAAAAATCGGTCTTGCTGAATCTCTGCCAGTAAAATACCGTCAGTCATTAGTTTAACGTAGGTATTATTAGAAACCTGATCGCTAAAACGAATTTTAAAACCCACTTGCTGACCAAGTTCACATTTCATTTCTTCAGCAATACGATTAGCCACCGTTCGCGCAGCTAATCGTCGTGGTTGAGTGTGGCCAATTAAGCCATCAACACCACGGCCAAGCTCTAAACACATTTTAGGTATTTGAGTAGTTTTACCTGAGCCCGTCTCACCTGCAATAATAACCACTTGGTTATTTGCAATGGCGTCTTTAATAATCTCCTTTTTTTGACTTACTGGCAATTGCTCAGGGTAAGTCACTTTTGGGAGGCCTGCTAAGCGTTTATCTCGCAGTGCTTGGCTACGGGTAATATCAGCCGCTATTTTTTCAAGCGCGTTGGCATGCTTGTTTTCATCGGTTATTTTTTTTACACCATGTAAGCGTTTTTTAAAAATAAATTGATCTTTTTTTAAGCACGTTTTTAGCTCGCCAAACAACTGACCTAGGTTAACCACCCGCATACCTTATAAAATTTTAATAATAGAGCGTTAATTGTATCAAACTAAACGCTCTGGGTTAATCCTACAAAGTGCATAACTGCTGATATATATGCTTATTCATCGTTAAAAATACCCACGTAAGTTGCTTGTGTATTTGATTTACTCGCGCGATACATGCCTGAGGTATTAAATGGCAAACTAATATTTCCTTTCGTATCCACAATAATAACGCCTCCAGTGCCACCAATAGGGGCAAGCACCTTGTTAATGACTTCATCGCCCGCTTGTTCTATGGTTTTATTTTGATATTTAACACGCGCACAAATATCGCTAGCTACGTTATAACGAATAAAATACTCACCATGCCCAGTGGCTGAAACAGCACATGATGCATTTTCAGCAAAAGTGCCGGCACCAATTACGGGGGCATCGCCGATACGGCCATAACGCTTTGCCGTCATGCCTCCGGTTGATGTACCTGCCGCTAAGTTACCGTTTTTATCAAGCGCAACTGCGCCAACCGTACCCATTTTATAAGAGTCAGGTAAAGCTTTGTGCGCAGCTTGGTACTCTTTGCTGGTTGCTTTCGCTTTATCTAATTTTTGTTTTGCTTTTAGAAGTGCCTTGTAACGAAATTCGGTATCAAATAAGTTATTTTCGATAAGCTCAACGCCTTGCTCTTTAGCAAACTCTTCAGCGCCTTGCCCACTGAGCATGACATGCACGGAGTTATCCATGACTAAACGCGCTAAACTAATTGGGCTTTCAACATGTTTTACACCTGCAACTGCGCCTGCTTCTCGGTTTTGACCATCCATAATAGAGGCATCAAGTTCATGGCTACCATCGTAAGTGTAAACCGCTCCACGTCCCGCATTAAAATAAGTCGATTGCTCTAATACCGTAATTGCAGTCGTTACCGCATCTAAACTTTCGCCACCTTGATCAAGTACCTTGTAACCCGCCTCAACTGCCTCGGTTAGTTTAGCGCGATACGCTTTTTCTTGCTCGGGCGTAAATTTTGCTTTTTCAATTGTGCCTGCACCACCATGAATCGCGATGGCAAATGGAGTCTCTGCAGCTAATACGCTATGACTTAAAGCAAAAAGGCTGCTCGCAAAAATGGCTAATAATGGTGTGTTCATAATAAGTTCTTGTGTGAGGAATTTATAAACTAATGTGAATGGTTGCGAGCTTAATTTCAACTAAAGTGAGTTTAATAGTACAAAAAAAGCGCCTTAAGGCGCTTTTTAAAATTTAACGTGTTTGTAATACCAATTTTATTAAAAACATCATCATTCTAGCGTATTAAATAGCTCACTAACTACGTTGAAAATTATTTATATAGAACAACTATGTATCATAATTTTAGCCTTGTTATTGCGCTATTTTCTTATCGCTATAATAGATCACTTATTTAATCTAAATCGTCTAATAAACCAGAGATATCTCTAA
>NZ_PNDU01000170.1:0-729 GCF_005886635.1 Pseudoalteromonas sp. S558
TATTGCTTGTAGTGGATATCGTTGCTATTTAATTTGTCATATTCGCACTCATTCCGCTTTGCGAGATTGAATAAACTAACAATGAAAGTGTCATCACCATCAACAGAGCATCTATTCTACTTGGCTTTTTGATAAATAATGATGATACAAAAAATAAGGGATCTTTTAAAAACCTAAACCCTTTTTCTACTTCAGATTGTGCTTTGTAGTGCTTAAGTAAATCTTCAGGTGAAAGCGATTTTTTATCTATATTCGTTGCTAATACGAAGCATGACTTTTGTTCTACAATCTGTTTTATTGCGGTTTCATTTTCTTCAATTTCTGCCGTGATTTGCCATTCAATATTTTTTACTGGCGCATCTTTTTTAGGTCGCCCTTTACCTTCATAGACTTTATGCTTAATAAATTGCTGAGTCGCTATTTGATGATGCTTCATCTTTTTCGCTAATTTATCTAATGCGCGTTGTGCGTCAGTTTGACAAGCGAAACGTTGAGCTTGTAAATGGAAGAGGTCTTTTTTGATGCCTGTGTGTGCTCGCTCAACTTGTCGAACAATGCTTTTTTGTGCTCGGCTATTAGCTGCCTTTGAATAAATAATCATCCATCTTTGCTTTATCCCCATATGCTCAACCTCTTCAATAACATATTGATAATTATCATCAATATTAACCCATTGGTTGGCTGTTATGGCTGTGCTTATAGAGGATTTTTCTAGAGAAATTGTTTAAT
>NZ_PNDU01000171.1:0-5806 GCF_005886635.1 Pseudoalteromonas sp. S558
AATACTCTGCATAAGCAATCGAAGGTCGTCGGTTCGCTTTTTACAAACTCAGGCTCCCGCAACCACTGAAATTAAATATCTAAAAAATTAAAACAAAATCGCACTCTTTATTGAGTGATTTTTTGCGTCTGAAGTTTGGCTAAATAGGTTATACTCTCCTTTCTTTAATGACTTCCTTCTCATGCCTGTAACATTCAACAAATAACTTATTTTTGAAAAAGAGTGTTTTATGTTAAAACGGTTAAAAGATTTTAAGTAATAATACACATGACAGAACTTTATCACTGGTTTGACTTAATAGGCGTAGCAGTGTTTGCTGTGTCGGGCACTTTATTAGCGTACGAGAAAAAAATGGATGGCTTTGGTGTCGTCGTTTTAGCTACTGTTACCGCAATTGGCGGTGGTACAGTGCGTGATCTGATTTTAGATGTTCCTGTCTTTTGGTTACATGATCAAAGCTATTTTTTTGCCATACTGGCTTCAGTATTTATCACTACACGTCTTCTAAATAAGCAAAAGCCAATACCTCATTATATTTTACAAACAGCAGATGCTTTTGGTTTAGCTTTTTTTGCGGTAATGGGGGCTCAAAAAGCGCAACTTGCTGGTATGCCAGACATGACAGCGGTGATTATGGGTGTAATTACAGGCTGCTTTGGTGGTTTAATTCGAGATGTACTCGCGCGCGAAATTCCTATGCTATTAAAAGGCGAACTTTATGCCATTACCTGTATCGCGGGTGGTAGTGTTTATACGCTTTGTATTGGTTTTTCGTTAGTGACTGAGGTAGCGATGGTATTAGGCATGTTAATGACCTTATTGCTTCGTTTTGCTGCAATAAAATGGAAAATCACATTACACGTTTTTAAATATCCTGACTAAACTGGTGTAATCACACCATTTACTAGGATAAGGAATGTCGTTAGCTCGTATATTTTCTCGTGCTCAGGTGGGGATCAGTGCTCCAGAAGTTATTGTAGAAGTTCACCTAGGAAATGGTTTACCCGCTTTTCACATCGTAGGCCTGCCCGAAGCCTCTGTTAAAGAGTCAAAAGACAGAGTGCGTAGTGCACTCGAAAATTCGCAATTTGGTTTTCCCGATCAACGCATAACTGTAAATTTAGCGCCCGCCGACTTACCTAAAGATGGCGGGCGGTTTGATCTGGCTATAGCGGTGGGAATTTTAGTCGCTTCAGGGCAAATAGTGTGTCCTGACATTCATAAGTATGAGTTTTACGGGGAGCTTGCTCTTAATGGCGAGATACGTGGTGTAAATGCTATTTTGCCTTCGGTACTTGCCGCTAAAGAGCAAGACCGTTGCTGCTTTTTACCTTTTGCAAATGATAGCTTAGCAAGTTTAGTTAACGGCGTTAAACGCAAAGCCGTTAGCTCGATTCAAGAAGTATGGGGAGACTTACTTAATCAACAGCCATTACCACTAAATATAGAGTACCCAGATTGTACGCAAGCGCCAGACTTTTTACTTGATTTAAGCGATGTTAAAGGCCAACCTGGTGCAAAGCGAGTGCTCGAAATAGCCGCAGCTGGTGGGCATAATTTACTTTTTTTAGGTCCCCCAGGAACAGGAAAATCAATGCTCGCTCAACGAATGGCAACCATAATGCCGACAATGTCGGATGATGAAGCTATTTCAACGGCTGCGCTTTACTCTATTATTGGTCAATCAATTGATTTAACTAATTGGCGACAAAGGCCTTTTCGTAACCCACATCATACGTGCTCAGCGGTTGCTTTGGTTGGTGGATCTTCAAACCCCAAGCCTGGTGAGATTTCACTGGCACATAATGGGGTGCTCTTTTTAGACGAATTACCAGAGTTTGAACGTAAGGTGCTTGATTCACTGCGTGAGCCAATGGAAACCGGTACGGTTACTATTTCGCGTGCTGCAAGGCAAATGGAGTTTCCAGCGCAATTTCAGCTCATTACAGCGTTAAATCCCAGCCCCACAGGGAGCCATACCGATAAGCGGGCAACACCTGATCAAGTAATGCGTTATTTATCAAGAGTATCAGGGCCTTTTATTGATCGAATTGATATACAAATTGAATTGCCTCGTTTAACGAGTGTTGAACTACAAAGTACTCAACCGGAGGAAAGTAGTGCACAGGTTAGAGCAAGAGTTGAGGCTGCTTATTATGTTCAGTTAAAACGCCAAGGCAAGGTGAACGCGAGGCTTAACAATAAAGAAATGAGTGTGCATTGTGATCTGGCGTCTGCAGAATTACAGTTTTTAGCTAGAGCGAGTGAGAAGTTGTCGTTATCACCACGCTCTTACCACCGAGTAATTAAAGTGGCGCGTACCATTAGTGATTTAAAAGGCGCTGAAAATATTAGTTTAAATGAACTTAAAGAAGCACTTAACTATCGTGCATTTGAGCGTCTCATTGCACAATTAACCAAGTATTAGATAGAGAGCATGTAACCTTTACCGCGTACGGTAACAATGCGTTTTTGATCTTTTTCGTCGTTTAACTTTTTACGCAAACGGCCAATAAGTACATCAACAGTACGATCATTAGGGCTCCAATCGGGTTGACCTATTTCTTCTGATATTTTTTCACGAGACGTCGCTTTACCCGCATTACTAATTAGGCAAATAAGGACTTTATGCTCTGCTTCGGTTAAACGCGACTCAACGCCAGTAACAGTAATTAATGTACGATTATCGGGATGAAGTTTAAAGTCGGCATATTCTATAAACTCTTCGCTCTCGTCATGTTGTTGGTTAACTGCAATACGCTTATGCAGTGCACGTACACGTAGTTCTAACTCAAGTAAATCGACCGGCTTGCAAATATAGTCATCAGCACCTTGGGCAAGACCTGCAATACGATCAGCTTGAGAATCTCTGCTCGATAATACAATAACGCCAATATCAGTAAGGGTGTTTAATTCTTTTGCGAGCTGTAGTCCGTCGCGCTTAGGTAAGACAATATCAATTATAGCTAATGAGATAGCACTGCGCAGGTTGACTCGCTGCTTTACAACGCTAAGAGCATCAGCGCCAGTTGAGTCTACTTCTATTGTGAACTCGGTATCTGCAAAGTGATTTTGGATGCGTTTAACGAGTAGTTCATCGTCTTCAACCAATAAAACATTAATAGCCATAGTACTTTATTTTGAATGCTTATAGTTCTGTATGGTAGCACCATTAGGTAAATGCTGAGAAGGGGTGGTTGTTAGTTTTAAGTAACTTAATATTTCAAAAAAATATAAGGTGTTATAAGGGGTGATATTAGCACCTTTAAAGTAATTAAAAGGTGCTAAGTGGTTAATGCTCGGATAGTAAACTTGTATTAAGCGACTATTTTAAAATGCTTTTAGTCATTTGAGTACATTGAATCCCACCATTGTGGTTCGTCTTTTAGTTTTTTATCAAAGTACGCGAGCATAGTATCCCACCAGTTAAATCGTTTATCGCGCGCAAAAATCTGGTGGTCAGCGCCTTTGTATTCTATTAACTCTATGTCTTTATTAAGTAATTTAAGCGCAGTATACATGGTTAAGCTTTCGCCAACGGGCACATTGGTATCGCTATCGCCATGAAGAAGTAATAGAGGAGTGGTTACTTTATCAGCATGAAATACAGGGCTATGTTGGCTATAAAGTTCAGAGTTATTCCACGGGAAGCTATTTTTAGATGCTTCACCTGAATATAAATAGCCCCACCAACCTTCGCCCCAATATGAAGTGAGGTTAGAAATACCTGCATGGGCAATTGAGGCACTAAATATATCGGTTTTAGTGGCTAGTAGCATAGTTATAAAGCCGCCGTACGAAGCCCCTAAGTTACCTACTTTTTTATTATCAACGAAGTCGTACTTTTTCAAAAAAGCCTGAGTGCCTGTTATTATATCGTCAGCAGTGTAGTCGCCCCATGCGTTAACATGTTGCGCCGAAAATTTCTGTCCAAACCCTGTGGCTCCAGTTGGTTGCACTACATAAACAACGTAGCCGTTTTCTGCCCATAAGTTAAACGGGTAACGACCGGTAAAGCCACGAGTTACAGGCGAAGTACCACCATAGTAATAAACTAAAGCTGGATACTTTTTAGTTTTATCTAAGTTGCTAGGAATATAAACACGACCAGTTATTTCAACGCCGTTTTTATTTTTAAAATTAAACTCTTCTAATGTAGGGATGCGTGTATTTGCATAAGCACTCGGCTGTGAGTTCCACACTAACTGTGTTTTATTTTTACTTATGTTGAGGCGTTTTAATTGCTGTGGCGCTGAGGCATTAGTGCCGCTTAATAGAACTTCGGTATTACGGTCGTGTGAATAACTAAATTTCTCAACAATATCTAATCCAGTATTTAGCTTTTTAAAGCGCTGTTTACTTAAATCGAATAGGTAAAGTGGTTGAGTGTCTCGCTCAGTCACTTTAACAAGTGCGTCGCCACTTTCTAAAACCTCAAGTTGGCCAATAGCGGGGTCAAATTGTTTACTGAGGGCTTTTACGTTTTCACCATTATTGGTTAGTAGATAAAGTTGACCGTCATAGTTATTAGCAAGCATTGTTTTTGGCAATGCTCTGCCTGTACCATTTTTGAAATCGGGGCCTGCCACTACATAAATGTCTTTATTGGCGTACTTAGCTAAGTCAAAAGTTTTAAACTTACCTAGCGATAAAAGCTTACTTGATTTTAAATCCAGCTCGACCAGCTCAGTTTCTGGATGAGTTGATGCCTGCATTGCCACTACAGAGCGGCTCATTAGTATTTTACCGCGATTGCTGTTTAAATCTTCAAGGTTATGGGTAATAGGGCCTTGGCTAAGCGCTTTTGTTAAGCCACTTTTGGTATCAAATATATAAATTTGGCTAGTGGTGCGGGCATATGACCAACGATCTTGCAGACCTTTATAATGCTTAGTTAAGCTATCAGTACTTTCGGGGGATTTAGACCAACTAAAAAGAAGGCTACTGTCGTTATAAAAGGTAAAACCACTGGCACCTTCTAAATCGGCAGCTAATGTTTTTATTGATAAATTTTTACGATTCAGTTGTTTTAATTCACCGTTGAGCAAATACACCAAAAACTGATTATCAGGGCTCCAGATTATGTTACTTGGTTGACCTGCTTCAAATCGATATAGCGTGTGGTCGTCTGTATCTTTAAGTACAGTAACGGTATTCGCTTGGTTTTGTGTAACATCGTTATATGTTCTTGTTGTGGTTACGTATTGCTTAGCATTAGGTGCTAATGATAATTGGTTGATGATGGGGGCATCAAATAGTTGTTTTGCAGATAAACGTTTTGATTGTGAAGTGCTAAGCGTGATTTTATCGATGTCGGTTTTAGGTGCAAAATCGAGTGCCACGTCATGCCAATTAGCAACTTGTTGCGCGACTATAATTACTGTGTGAGTTGTGTTGCTTAAAGCTAGTTTATAGCTGTTCTTATCGCCTTTTTGTAGCTCACCGTTGATAAATAGTTGGCCTTGCTGAATCCCTTTTAAGGTGAGCGTGCCTTGTGTGAAACGTGTTGTTTCAATATTGAACTTTAGCGCTTGCAACCCACCAAGTGTAAGCGCATTTATCTTATCAAATGGCTGCCAGCTCTGCTTTTTTCCGAAAATAGATAAACTCTCTGAACTTGCTTGTAATCGTGGTAATAGGTTATTGATAATGGCGGTGCCATGAGGTGTTTGAAAAGGCTTTAATTGCATGTCTTCGGCCAATGGACCGATAAACTGAATTTTTGACTTGTCTAATGGTGCAGCTATTGCTGCAAAGCTTAAGCTGGCGAATGTTAAAAAGGTGGCGGTGATATCAAGTGGTCAGT
>NZ_PNDU01000172.1:0-1352 GCF_005886635.1 Pseudoalteromonas sp. S558
CGCCCGAACAAATTGAAATCCGTGAGCTTAAAAAGCAAATACAACGCATTGAATTAGAAAAGGATATATTAAAAAAGGCAGGGTGATATCAAGTGGTCAGTGCAACATGGTTTTTAATCATATCATTAGGAGTTAAATAGTTTAATATTCTTCTTGGTCGATTATTTAGTTTATTAGCGATTTTATCTAAATAACGTTGGTCAAAGCCATGTAGGCTTGTCTTTTTGGGGAAGTACTGCCTTAATAGGCGATTTGTATTTTCATTTGTTCCCCTTTGCCACGGACTACTCGGGTCACAAAAGTAAACATCTGTATTCGTATTTTTAGTAAATCTTTTATGGTCTGCTAATTCCATTCCCCGATCCCACGTTAGTGTGTTTTTAAGTGCCTTTGGTAAACCATTAAATTTCAGAATAAGTGCATTTACTACATTTTTAGTATCCTTACCATTAACTTGTACCAAAGCTGTATACCGTGTTTTTCGATCAACCAATGTTGCTATATGTGAGTTGCTACTTCCTGATATTAAATCGCCCTCCCAGTGACCTAGAGTTTCTCGTGTTTCAATTTCATGAGGCCTTTCATGAATTGTTTTAGCATCAATAATACCTTTATAAATTCCCTTATTTGTTGAGCGTTTACCATGCCTCAACTTACGTTTTGAGCGAAGATGGCTAAGGACTGCTTTTTCGAAAATATAGCGTGATGGGATAAATAACGTTTTATAAATAGTCTCATGTGAGATATGCATTTCAGATGATGCTGGGTGTTTTATTTTTAACCAGCCAGAAATTTGCTCTGGTGACCAGTCATCTAGTAGCTTAGATTCAACCAAATCGCTAAGTGGATTACCTTTTTGCAATTTACATTGCTTTGGCCTTAATGCTCGCTCTAGCGCATTTTTATCAGCCGTAACTGCACGGTATTTGGCAATACCACCATTGCGTTTGATTTCACGGCTTACTGTTGACGCTGCCTTTTCTACATTACGAGCTATTGCCCTGATAGATAAGCCTGAAGCTAAACCTCTTGATATATCTTCTCGCTCTTCTAAAGAAAGAAACGATAATCGACGTTTTCGTTGCACTGGCGATATTCCACCTTTTAATTTAAGTACACCGAATATAGAACCAGCATGCCTATCAAGCGTCAAGCCTATTTCGCTAAGCGTTTTACCTTCACGCCATAAGAACCATGCTTTCAGCTTTTCAATATCACTTAAACCACGTTTTGATAAGTCAGTCATAACTACCTAATTAATAATCAATTATAAGGTGTTGCATTGACCTATTGAATTCACCACCGCTCTCTTGATGTCCGACTCCCTGAACAATTCTCGTTAATCGAGAAGT
>NZ_PNDU01000173.1:0-438 GCF_005886635.1 Pseudoalteromonas sp. S558
CCTCAATCGGCCATCTGATGTTGAAGTAATCATTTTATCTAAGTCTTGTGTCATATTTCACCACCTATAAATAGAAACTTATTAGATCACAAAATTAATGGAATTGGTATGACTTGATTTTTCATCTTTCGTAAATGTAAAAAGCCCGAATCGTTAGATTCGGGCTCTCTACAATTTGAGGTCGGTGCGCTACGCAGTAGAATGTCGTAGTGCCCACAGCGGTGGAGAGCCACAGTGCAGATGGGATACTATCTTTGTGTCGGGCCTTCCGCTGGGCTCGCCTTCGAGCTGTTTTGTTTCACTACTGAGTTCGGTTTGGGCTCTTGGCTATTAGCTAAATCCCAGATAGCAAAAAACCCGTCACATTGCTGTAACGGGTTTCTTTAATTTGAAGCCTGGTAATGTCCTACTTTCACATAGCAAATGCTACACTAGAAT
>NZ_PNDU01000174.1:0-2015 GCF_005886635.1 Pseudoalteromonas sp. S558
AACCATAATGATATTTAAATTTATTTTTCTCTAGCCAGAGATTTTCAGTGAAAACAAGGCGAATTTACGCGTCAATAGCTAGCCTATTGCAAATAAATTCAACGTAGTTAGCGCTGAAAATAGCTGCTCGAGATAGATTTATTATCCAGAGTTCAGGTTATTTAGGGCCTTAAGTACGCCTCAAGCGTTAATTTGTACTATTTTATAATATAAAGTAGCGTATAAAACGCAGACTAATTGTTAATAAAGTACATCAAATTAGCCATACTAATTCCTTAATAAACGGGTCTATGATGAAGGAAATAAACAGTGTGGCAACAAGGCAAAATTTCATCATTTAGCCCCTAAAACAATCTTACTTTAATAAAATGGAGTTCTATAGCCAGCGAGGAACAAGCTGCTTATACTTTTGATATGACTCTGTAAACGATTTTTCTAAATGTGCTTCTTCTACCATTATTTGCCTATACAATGCGGTTAACCCTACTAGCAAACAAACTAAACTAAATAAGCAAGGGAGCGCTAAAAAAAAGCCAATTTGTGCAGCAGCAACACCTAAGTACATTGGATTTCGAGAATACTCATAAAGCCCCGTCGTTTTAAGCTCTTTTGGTCCATTTGGATCAATTCCTGAGCGCCAAAGTGATGCCATATCAAAATGTACGAACATACTTAATGCGAAACCTGCGCTTAGTAATACATTACCAAACATAACGCCAGGCCAACCATTTAGAGGGGTAAATAAAAGTAAATAATCATCCAACTCTGGAATAAATAGCCTAACAACACACACTAACCAAATAGCAGCTCTAAAAAACTTAAACGCCATATGGTTCCACCAACTAGAGCAAAATTGTTTGCCTGGAAAAATGACGCCAGAAGGTGTAGTTCGGTTTTTATAAATAATTCTGTATGTATAAAAAGCAGCTACAAATGTATAAAAGATAGCAAGATAAATACGTGTGAATTCAATGAGTGATGTGGAGTCATCTATAAAAAGTTGATAATTCATTCAGAACAGCCCAGTGCCTTAATCGCAATACTAAGATAATAAATTCACCTTAGTATTCATACCGTTAATTAACAAGTAAAGTAAGCGAGATGAACATAAATATGATGATCTATGAAGTTTATCAAGCGATCTCGCAGCGGAGGATGGCAAAAACCCCGTCACATTGCTGTATCGGTTTTTTTAAATTTGAAATTGGTACGAAAGCCACAGTGCCAATGATGCGCTATCATTGGCTAGGCTTGTCTTCGAGCTTTTTCAGTGCGAGTGTATATCATTCAAACCTCACTTTTCTGCAGACGTAAAAAAGCCCGAATCGTTAGATTCGGGCTCTCTTTAATTTGAAGTCGGTGCCCTACGCAGTAGAATGTCGTAGTGCCCACAGTGGTGGAGAGCCACAGTGCAAATGGGATACTATCTTTGCGTCGGGGCGGCCTTCCGTGGGGCTCGCCTTCGAGCTGTTTTGTTTCACTACTGAGTTCAGCATAGGCTCTTGGCTATTTATTAAACTCTAAACAGCAAAAAACCCGTCACATTGCTGTAACGGGTTTCTTTAATTTGAAGCCTTGTGATGTCGTAGTGCCTACAGCGGTAAAAAGTCACATAGCAAATGCTACATACTTATCGGCGTGCAGAGATATTGAGTGATTTTGGTGTGATTAAACATAATTTTAGCGTCAGGAGTCGCTGCGCCCGCCGGACCTACGTGATGGCTGTTGATGTGAGTGTATGTTAATTGTACACATTTCACTTTTCTGCAAACGTAAAAAAGCCCGAATCGTTAGATTCGGGCTCTCTACAATTTGAAGCCTGTGTAATGTCGTAGTGCCCACAGCGGTGGAGAGCCACATAGCAAATGCACACTATCATCGCTCGAAGCTTTGGTTTCACTATTAAGTTCGGTTTGGGCTCTTGGCTATTTATTAAATCCCAGATAGCAAAAAACCCGTCACATTGCTGTAACGGGTTTCTTTAATTTGAAGCCTTGTGATACCAATTCCATTTT
>NZ_PNDU01000175.1:0-272 GCF_005886635.1 Pseudoalteromonas sp. S558
TAATAAATGGAATTGGTATTATTTATCCAACTTCACTTTTCTGCAGACGTAAAAAAGCCCAACTATTTCTAGTCGGGCTCTCTACAATTTGAAGTCGGTGCGCTACGCAGTAGAATGTCGTAGTGCCCACAGCAGTGGAGAGCCACAGTGCAAATGCTACACTATCTTTGTGTCGGGGCGGCCTTCCGCAGGGCTCGCCTTCGAGCTGCTTTGTTTCACTACTGAGTTCGGCATGGGCTCTTGGCTATTTACTAAATCCCAGATAGCAAAAA
>NZ_PNDU01000176.1:0-40256 GCF_005886635.1 Pseudoalteromonas sp. S558
GGTGATAGATTTAGCAGAGGGATTTTTGGGATTTAGGCAAGGCAGAGTCTATGTAGTGTGGTTATTCCCCATAAATAGGCGATAACGTAGCATAAATGCCAAACATGCGCTGCCCGAAGGGTTCAATCCTGAAAGGTCAACAGGCCCTAGTAAGTATTCGCCCTTAATCAAAAATAAATAATACCCGTTTATCACTTGTATAAACGGATATTATTTTTTTAAAATAGTATCAATTTTACAGCTACTTATGATGCCTTAACTATTGAGCCTAGCCTCTGTTCACCAAAAAAGTATTCAAATAATAATGAGAGACCCCTTCTTAATCACTGTTTTGACTTTAAGTAACTCGTTATTTATTTAATTGCTGGATAGTTGCGCAGTTTTTCACCATTCTACTATAGTTAAATAATTGAATGAATGGAATATAAAGTTATAAGGGTGCGCAATGCCAATTAATAAGACAACGCAAACTAAATCAGTAGCGGCTAAAGCAACTACCAATAAACCATCACTGAACAACCCCGCTGTTAGACCTAAAGTTGCGCTCACTAAACCTCAGCCATCTGATGAATTTGATATTATTGTAAAAAACAAGCCCGTAGAAGCTTCTGAACCATCCCCTATATTTGATAGCGAATACCAATACTTTACAGAAAAAGATATCAATAAAATTCTAAGCCACCTAGATAAATTAAGAGCCTCTGTATACCCAGAAAGTTATGAAAATATGGACAGTGGTGGTGATAAACCTAACTTTCCATCTGTTTGTTTAATTGGTTTAGGGCGTTGTGGTTCTAATATTGCTTTAGATGTTGCGTCACTTGTGCACGATGCTCGCGACTACTATTTAGCGCAATACCGTAATGATTTAACAAAAGCAAAAGAACAAGAAACAAGGCCGTTAAAGTGGATACAAAGAAGCATCAACTTACAAAGCAGTAAAACATTTAAACCTGTTTTCTTAATTGAGCCTTTAGTTATGTTGGGTGATCTAGATAAAGATATAGAAGGACGGATCCGATTCTCATCCAAGGGGACTAATGGCGGGTTTATTGAAAAATATAATAAACTAAAAATAATGGATTTATCGGAAGTTCACGCTGGTGGTGCAGGTAATGCACCGATATTAGGTCAATATCTAGCAAAAATAATTTTAAATAAAGATACAGAGCATTTTAATAATCAAGATTGGAAATACATACATTCCTATCTAATTGATTCATGCGGGATCAGGGCAAATCAATCTCGATTATATTTTTACATATTCAGTGCTGGCGGTGGAACTGGCTCAGGTATGGCATCTGAGTTTGGACTTGCACAGCAATATTCATACATTAATAAGACCTTTGATATAAAGCCAGAAAACTCAGCTACCAGTCAAAATCAATCTTTTGTTTTTGAACCGATATTTACTAGTGGTATTTGTATTTTGCCTAATATATCGGACCATCAGGAAATGTCTGAAGCGTTGCACATTAATGCAGGGCGCCTGTTGTGTAAGTATTTATCTGAAGAATGGAATTTTTCTTATAATATGGACAATAATGAAAGGACAGGTACAGACACCAACAAACTCAGACCTTGGAATGCCATGATGCTAATTTCAAACGACATTATGCGCTATGCTGAGCAAAATGATGCAAGTAATGGTATGCAGTACATTGACGTTAACTCGATGGAAAAACATGCTAATCAATATATTAGTCAACAAATCTTCAACATATTAACTGCCCAGTCAGTTACTACCGATTACGATCAGGACTACTTTAGACGCGCAGGTATAGATATTGGTGAAACAATTAGACTAGATGCAAACGATTTATTTATGAGCTTAGCCGGCCCTGTGGCGATTGCTTACGCAGAATCCGTTGTTGCGGATAATGCTGAAAAAATAAAGGTATCTGACAAAGGACAAAGTGATCTAGATATTGATGATTTATTTTTCCGGTCTATCGATTTACCGCATTTTAATAAAACAACGCAAGCAATTGAAGGTATTAGTTTATTACCCATTGAAGCGAGCCGTTATAGCGAGCTGCTCAAAAAATATCAAGAAAGTGGTTATAAGTCTGAAGCTCTAAAAGAACTGCATTTTTATAAACACTGTTCTTCTGTTGTTTCTATTGTCTCCTTGCCAAAAGATTATAAATTATCTTATTTAGATTTAAATAAGCTTAAAATGCACTTAAATAATTTATTTCCGAACACAACTCTTAAACGTTACGCACTCGTTATAGGTGCCTCTGCAAATCTATCTATGACGACATTAATTGCTAAAAGCCCTTGTTTAAGCGACGATTTTTTAACTCTAATTGTTTCTTATATTAAACGCTGTTTTGCCAAAAGCGATTATCGTTACGACGATACACTGGATAACGCTGTTATTGAGTTTATTCGTGCTGATGAGTTCGATGACGCTAAATTGGAAGCTATGCTCGAGAAATTTGAAAATCCAGCCAAAATCCTCGATACAAATTGGTATGCAATTAAGCCCATGTATGAGAAAAAATACAAAGAGTTGATAACAGATAAATCTAAGTTTACTTCGATTAACGATATTCGTTTATCTGTAGACTGTGTGAAGCAAGCTATTTATTATTTAAGAGAAATTTATCGTCACCGCATCAGTAAAACTCGTATTATCTCACTTAATGGCGGCGTATCAGTTAGTCGCCCTGATTCAGAGTCATAAGTGATTTGCATGAGTACAGTTCATAATACATCGATTTGATAATGATATAACCTATGCAATAACGATGGGGATAAACCCATCGTTATTGCAGCACATTCTGCTAACCACGCTGAATTTATTAGCAATAGGCCCGCTGTAGCTCAAGTTAATTAAGCTATAAAGCATTTCAACTTGAGCTAAGTAGACACTTGGCTTTTCAACATATTTAAAATCTCAGTATGGCTATTTTTTTACAACAAACTGTCCTTCAAACTCAGCAACAATGTCATTACCATCAAAAATAGTGACTGGGACCAAGTAGCTTGCCTTTCCTTCAGTTTCTAAATCGCTAAGTTGACCTTTGCATGTTTGAATATCAACGCTACCACGTGGATCTGTATTAAGCGGTTTTAAATACTTAATACTCGCATCGGCTAATACAATATTACCTTCAAGCCCTGCTTCTTTAAGTGCTAAGTAAGTAGCTCCCCATCCAGTGAGTGTAGCTAAGCTATAAATAGATCCTGCAAACATCGTATTATGTAAATTCAAATTCGCGTCTAAATCAGCGCGAGTTGTGAACTGCCAATCGGTATAGCTTTCTACTTTAATCCCCATTGCATCACTAATTGGAATCGACTCACGCCATGTATTTTGTAGTACTTGAGTCCAATTAGGATGGCGGAACCAACCTGGCTCGCATGGTTTTTGTTTTATCATTTTAAAATGCTGCACATCGCCATACGCTAAGTGCGCTTTCTCTTTTAATTCATAACCGTGGCGTTTATAAAATTCTAGCGCACGTTCGCGAGCAAATAAAACCAATTCACCTGCGTTTTGAGTCCACGCTATTTTTTCAAGCTCATGCAACAAACGACTGCCAATATGTTGATTACGATTTCCTTCGGCAACTGCCATGTAACGTACTTGTGCTTGCTCATGATTATTAAAGTGCAGACGCGCGACGCCAAGTACATCACCCTCTTTATTTTTTATAAAGCGGTGCTCTGCATCTTGTTCTAAATCATCTTGCTCAGAGCCACGTGGTTCGCCCCAAGGAGCGCGTAAAACCTGCCAACGCAACTGGTAATAGGCTTGCCAATCTTCGCTACTTTGGGGGGTGCTTACCTGAAACATACATACTCCTGTTGTTTGGCCATAAAGAAAATAGACTACAGCGCTTATTTATGGCAAATACCATACTCCATCTTTAAAAAACTGCAAATACGACTTTAGTGATGACAACTCAATACGTAAAAAATTAATGACATAAGCCATTGCGCTTTGATAAAGCTGGTTTATGCTAAAGGTCATGAGCGATTATATAAATGTATCTACAGGTCTAATTAATAGCCACTTTATTGAAAATAGCCACAACGAAGGCCTATTACTTTATTGGCATAAATATAATGGTGACCATATTCAGGTACGTGAGCATGATAATTTAAGATGGTTATTAATTAACGACACGCTGCAATCTGTTATCGATACAACAAACCCATTTGCTTTACTTTTTCCACATTTGCAATACTTAGCAAACCAATGGCAATCTCTCACTCCACCTAATAACGTACTTGAACTTGGCTTGGGTGGTGGTGCTATTCGCAATTACTTATTTCACCAATATCCACATGCAAACGTCATGTCAGTAGAAAAAAACACTGATATTATTAATTGCTATACACAGTTTTTTTCATCAAAAAAAAATGAGCAACTAGTTTGCGCTGACGCACAACAGGTTTTAAAAACGGCGCACAATATAGATTGGATTATTTTAGATTTATTTAGCCAAATAGACGCGCCTCGGTTTTTATTTGAAGAAGCATTTTATAAAAAAATTTATTTGGCTTTAAATAACAACGGCGTGCTATTTATTAATTTTTTATCCCAGCATGAGTCGCAATTAAAGCAACTTCAGCAGCTATTATTTGATGTGTTTAACTGTACAGTCAGCCCGCAAAAAATTACGGGCTACGTGAATCATGTTGTCGTGGTAACCAAAAAAGCTTAAACAGATAAGTTAAACGTAACGGGTCCATCGTTACACAAGCTTACTTGCATATCGGCACCAAACTCACCGGTAGCTATCGTAAGCCCCAATTCTTTAGCTTGATCAACAAAGTACTCGTAAAGCTCATTAGCTTGGCTTGGCGTTGCCGCAGATGAAAAACTAGGGCGCATACCCTTTTTAGTATCAGCCGCTAGCGTAAATTGCGAAACCACTAATAACTCGCCTTTAATATCTTTAAGGCTTAAGTTCATTTTGTCGTTTTCGTCCGTAAAAATACGGTAATTACTTACTTTATGTAAAAGCTTATCGGCCGTTCGCGTATCGTCGTGTTTTTCAACGCCCAGTAACAACAATATACCTTGGCTAATTTCGCCTACAACTTGATCATTTATTTCTACTTTTGCATGCTTTACGCGCTGAATTAACCCTTGCATTTAAACTGTATCCTTTATTGTTGCTTCATCACCTTTGAGCTCAATATCGGGTGTTTCTGGTATTTCATCTGGGCTAATACACGCTGTAAATTCAGCGCCTAGCAAAACAACAACCCACGATAAATACACCCAAACAAACAAGATAGGAATGGTCGCTACTGCACCATAAATAACTTCGTATGAAGGAAAATGGCTGATATAAAGTGCAAACCCTTTTTTAGTTAGCTCAAACAAAAGTGCCGCAAATAATGCCCCAGGTATCGCGGCTTTAAACGACACTCGCGTATTAGGCACTAAGGTGTAGAGCATAATAAAGCCCACCATCGAAATGCCATACGGTAATAGCTTTAATAAAAACCCACTAAACCCAGGAATCCCCTGATCAGCAAACGATACCAACGACACGATGTAAGAAGTAACACCAATGCTGGCACCAAGTAACATAGGCCCTAAGCTCAAAACCATCCAATATACTGCAAATGAGATCATCATCGGGCGCTTTTTCTTTATTCTCCAAATACGATTTAACGTGGCATCCACATTACGTATTAACAGCAAGGCTATTGCCGCTAAAAAACCAATACCTACTGCGGTCATTTGGTTTGCGTTACCGGCAAATGAGCTAATATGCTCTCTAATAACGTCAGTAGAGGTCGGCACAAAGTTAGTAAACAAAAAGCTCTCTATTTCGATGCGAGTAGATTCAAAGCCTGGGAACGCTGAAAATATAGCAACACCCACAGCGATTAGCGGCACCAAAGAAAGTAATGTAACGTAGGCTAAATAGCCGGCATTAACCGTTATTTGGTCGTCTATACAGCGATTAAAATACTGCATCCACCAGCTTGGCTGCTGGCGTATAAAGGACTTAGCTTGCTGTTTATAATGGGAGAGCTTATCATTCATGCAATTGACTTGTGCTTATGTGGTTTTGATTATAATAACAATCAGCGCCATAATTTACAGCACTAACACGCGTAAACAGGAATTAAGATGAAAAAACAAACATTACTTAGTGTTTCCATTCTTGCACTAACACTTACTTTGTCAGGTTGCCAAACAGCTTATTACTCTGCGATGGAAAAAGTCGGTATTCACAAACGCGATATCCTTATTGACCGCGTAGAAGAAACCAAAGATTCGCAACAAGAGTCTCAAGAAGAATTTAAATCAGCACTTGAGCGCTTAACTACTTTAATCGATTTTAATGGTGGCGAACTACAAGACACTTACAATCAGTTAAACGATGATTACGAGTCGAGTTTAAAAGCCGCCAACGAAGTATCAACTAACATCAATAAAGTAGAAGACGTAGCAGAAGCACTTTTTGATGAGTGGAGCGATGAGCTAGAGCAATACAAAAGCGCATCACTTAAACGTGAAAGCAGCAAAAAGCTAGCCGCTACTCAGCGTCAATTTGAACAGCTATTACGCTCAATGCGCAGCGCAGAGAGTAAAATGGAGCCAGTATTAACATCGCTTCATGATAACGTTTTATACTTAAAGCATAACTTAAACGCACAAGCGGTATCGGCTATTAAAGGCGAGTTCACTAATCTTAAGCGCGATATTCAAGTACTAATGAACGACATGAATAAATCGATTGAAGACTCGAACAAGTTTATCAAACAAATGAATAGCGTAGGCTAAACTAATTCATTACACGTAAAAATACAAAAGCCCGCAATTTTGCAGGCTTTTTTGTTTTTACTTTTTGTTACTTTTTAACCACTTATTAATCTAACGTTTTTGGTACACTTTCACAAATTAGAATTAAAATAAAAAACTACAATGAAAATAAGTACCTTAACTCTTCTAGCTATCTCTAGCTTACTGACCGCTTGCGGAACTGCTAATCACATAGAAAGAATCGCAGGGCCTAATACCGTCGTACCACTGCATAAAGATGGCAAGCGCGAAGGACGCTACCATAATCTATACCCAGGCAAAAAAACGTACCCTATTAGTTGTGAAAATGACTGCTATCCAAGCAATACTCATTTGCAATGCGAAGAAGAAAGTGAAAACTGCCAATATATTGCTGAGCAAGTAATTCCAAAATTAAATACCGGATACACTGTTCGCTGGCTTGGCCATGCAGGGTTTATGATCAGCACCCCCAACGGACAGCAAGTGGTATTTGATCCTGTAAAAGAGCAGTTCGATTCGCCAGTCGCACTTGGCTTTAAACTCGCAGGTGGTATTTATCGTAAACCAGGAGCTTGGCCAAACAAGCAAGAACTCGAAAATATTGACGCGGTAATGTATTCCCATATTCATTATGACCACTTTAACAAAGCCGATATAGAAGAAATAGGTAACAAACCACGTTACTTAACGCCACTGGGAATGGCTGATAACTTCCCAACAGGTGGATTTAATATTAGCGAAATGGCGTGGTATGCAAAAACGAGTATTAACGATTTAGTTATTCATGCCGTGCCAGCTCATCATTTTAGCGCTCGTGTATTGGTGCCTTTTATTTACGAAGATAACGATAAAGATCTGTGGAATGGCTGGCTGCTCGAACAAAACGGCAGCACCTTATTTTTTGCAGGCGATACGGGCTACTCAAAACACTTTAGAGATATACAAACAAAATATGGTGATATCGATGTGTGCTTAATGCCAATCGCTTCTTACTACAGTAAAGACGATCCTAACTGGTATCGTTACGTACACACCACCCCAGAAGACGCGTTAACCGCAGCGCAAGAGCTTAACTGCAAAGTAATGATACCTTGGGGATACGGTAACTCAAGCTGGAAGATGGGCGACCATACTAGCCACTCAGCCTTACTGCGCTTATTGCATATGTACAATAAAATGGATTCAAAAGTACCGCTGTATATTTTAAATGAAAGTGAAACAATTAAACTTTAACTAATGCACGTAGGTTAGGTTGAGTTCAGCGAAACCCAACGAAAAAATACCCTACAAACAAACACTGATGCTTTGTATTATCGGCTGCTTTAAGCTGCCCCTCTTTTATTTCTTATTCCTTTCTTTTTGAGAAAATACTATCCCTTGTATGTTGAGAAAACTGTAATACGCCATAGTAGTGACCAAACCTGCGTAGAGCTTTTATCTCTGGCTCTATTTCATCCCAAGTTTCAACTATTTTACACAGGTACTCTTTTCCATTAGCTCTATTTAAGTTGCCCATTAAAAAGTAATTATCTGGAATCTCAGGTTTTTCTGTTCTACAACGAAGCCAGAATAAGCCTGTAGCAGTAGCAGCTTGATTACAAATACCTAGTATCCTTTTACGATCTAGTACAATCCCTATATGTTGATGCAGATCCGAGATACTCAGAAACTCATATATTTGAGGAATAATATTTTCCAGCCTAGTCAATGGGTTTGGATGGCTTCCCTCAGGAACATTATCCAATATAAGAGACTTATCACCATGAAATCGGCAGAGCGTACTTGAGACTCCACATACAAATAAGTAAATTGCAGCCTTTAAATCTTCGCCAGAGAAATGCCTTATTAACTCAGAAATACATGTGTCTACAGCTTCAAAGTCAGCAGCCATTTCAGTTACATGATAAATTGCAGCAGCTTTGCCTTCTATCAGTCTTGAATCTTCAATATTACACTCGCTTATCAAGTCGACTTGATAATTAAGGAATTTGCTTCGGATATACCCATGCTCTTGTTTCAAATGCCCCAACTCATGAAAAAAAACCCAAGTAATCGCAGCTATGAAAAAATTTTTTCTATGGGCTTCCGAAGTAAATATTGAAGGTAACATTTCTATGGGTTGCTCAAAATCTTGAAACCAAAAGTCGAAAGCCCCCTTATCAAGATCACTTTCTAGATATTCACAAAAAGCCTCAATATCTCTATATAATTGACGTACAAGCTCGTAGTTAATACATATTTTATGGATAGGGGGCTCATCGATAGTTCCCTCAGATTTAGCCCAAGCGTTCACACTTGGATCCGGACTCCACGCTAACGATAGCTTGCCGTTAAGCTCTGAATAAATACTTTCATTTAGATCGCTAGTTATAGAAGAAAGTATATTTCCTGCTAGTTCGTATATATCTATATCTTTCAAGTTCACTTCCAACATGTTCAATTTTGAAAAATGGTATAACAGCGTTTCACCAAGCATACCAATAAATGCATTATTCCTTTTACTTAAAGATTCTTAGTAGTAAAGGTATCTTTAATCAAACTTTTTAGTCTATTTCATCCAACTAACCCCAAAACACAAAAAAGCCGCTGTATTTTTCAATACAGCGGCTTTTAAAATCACTTTATTTAAATAAGGTGATTATGCTTTAGGTGCACGGCCCGCACGTTTACGTTCGTTTTCAGTAAGGTGTTTCTTACGGATACGAATGTTTAGTGGAGTAACTTCAACTAGCTCGTCATCATCGATGAACTCAAGCGCTTGCTCAAGTGAGTAGTTAAGGTGTGGAGAAAGCGTTTGCGCTTCATCTGTACCAGATGCACGTACGTTAGTTAACTGCTTACCTTTAAGGGCGTTAACTGTAAGGTCGTTATCACGGTTATGAATACCGATAACCATACCTTCGTATACTTCAACACCGTGACCGATGAATAAACGGCCGCGTTCTTGTAAGTTGAATAATGCGTTAGTAAGTGCTTTACCTGTTGCGTTTGCAATCATTACGCCGTTCTTACGAACACCGATGTCGCCACCTTTGTGAGGACCGTAATGATCGAACGTATGGTACATAAGACCAGAACCCGAAGTAAGCGTCATGAAATCAGTTTGGAAACCAATTAAACCACGGCTAGGGATCATGAAGTCTAAACGCATACGGCCTTTGCCATCTGGCGTCATGTTAGTAAGTTCACCTTTACGTAGGCCAACTTGTTCCATAACAGAACCCTGATGCTCGTCTTGACAGTCAATAGTTACTGTTTCAAACGGTTCTTCTAGAACGCCATCGACAGTACGCAAGATAACTTCTGGACGAGAAACTGAAAGCTCGTAACCTTCACGACGCATGTTTTCGATTAAGATACCTAGGTGTAATTCACCACGACCAGAAACACGGAAGCTATCTGGGCTAGCAGTATCTTCAACGCGAAGTGCTACGTTGTGTACTAATTCTTTGTCTAAACGCTCACGGATATTACGTGACGTTACAAACTTACCTTCTTTACCACAGAAAGGTGAGTTATTTACAGAGAATGTCATTGTTACAGTTGGCTCATCAACACTTAGTGGTGGTAATGCTTCAACGTTTCCTGGGAAACAAACTGTGTCTGAAATCTTAAGCTCACCAATACCTGTTACAGTTACGATGTTACCAGCGTAAGCTCTATCAGTTTCGATACGTTCAAGACCTAGGTAGCTTTGTACTGCGCCAATTTTACCATTACGTGTAGTGCCATCAGCACTGATAATAGTAACTTGTTGGTTAGGAGCAACAGAACCACGTTTGATACGACCAATACCAACTACACCAACATAAGAGTTGTAATCTAGTTGAGAAATTTGCATTTGGAAGTCACCTTCAGGATCTGCATCCGGCGGTGATACTTCTTCAACGATCATCTTGAACATAGGTTCCATGTTGTCTGATGGCTCGTCTAAATCTAGTGTTGCCCAGCCGTTAATAGCTGAAGCGTAGATTACTTTAAAGTCTAACTGTTCGTCAGTTGCGCCAAGGTTGTCGAATAAATCAAAGATTTGATCCATAACCCAATCTGGACGAGCGCCTGGCTTATCAATTTTATTGATAACGACGATTGGCTTTAAGCCTTGCGCGAATGCTTTTTGCGTAACGAAACGCGTTTGTGGCATTGGACCTTCTTGAGCATCAACAAGTAATAATACTGAGTCAGCCATCGAAAGTACGCGTTCAACTTCACCACCGAAATCGGCGTGTCCTGGGGTATCTACGATATTGATATGGTAGTCGTTCCAAGAAATGGCTGTGTTTTTAGCCAAAATGGTAATACCACGTTCTTTCTCAATGTCGTTTGAGTCCATCACGCGCTCTTCGTTACCGCCGCGTGTTTCTAATGTACCTGATTGCTCAAGTAGTTTGTCAACCAGAGTTGTTTTACCGTGGTCAACGTGCGCGATAATCGCTATATTTCTTAACTTTTCGATGCTCATATATTTACTCAGAGAAATTAAATTCTCAATGATCCTGCAAGATCTACGCACTCATCCACGCTTTCGCGAGATGTCCCAGCATAGGATTTAAAAGGGCGCATATTATCCCTCATTAATGACATGGATGAAAGTTTATCCAATATAAATTTGAAAACTTTCTCAATACTTTTACTAAGTATCTGTTTTATATATGACAATTATATGAATTAAATTTCGATTATTTTTTGAAAAATAGCTATTTAGGCTATTTTATCGATATTTTTGGTACTCCTTTGCATTTAGGTTATGCTAATTTCGAACGTTTAAATTATCAACAAATCACACCGTGTAAATATTGCACCACAATGGATATTTTACGCACCAAAACAGTGCATCACTACACTGTATTTTATAACAACTTATTTTTTTTAATTTATAAACATATAGTTATAAAAATGGCATAAAATCAGCTTAGTAAACGCCAAAGCAATTATGCAGCAACAACAAAATCCAATAGTTGGAGGACACATGTCACAATCGGTTTTAGATTTTATTAAAGAAAATGACGTTAAGTTCATTGATTTACGCTTTACTGACACTAAGGGTAAAGAACAACATGTATCTATTCCTCATCACCAAGTTGATGAAGACTTTTTCGAAGACGGCAAAATGTTTGATGGCTCTTCAATTGCAGGTTGGAAGGGTATTAACGAATCAGACATGGTGTTATTACCCGATGCAGATTCTATAAAGTTAGACCCTTTTACAGAAGAAGTAACACTAATTGTCCGTTGTGATGTAGTTGAACCTTCTACACTTCAAGGTTATGAGCGCGACCCGCGCTCTGTTGCTAAGCGCGCTGAAGAATATATGCGCTCGACTGGTATTGCCGACACGGTATTGTTTGGTCCAGAGCCAGAGTTTTTCGTATTTGACGATGTTAAATACAAATCAGATATGTCGGGTTCAATGTACAAAATTGATTCTAAGCAAGCAGCTTGGAACTCAGATAAAGAATATGCTGATGGCAACACAGGTCATCGCCCTGGTGTTAAAGGTGGTTATTTTCCTGTTGCACCTGTTGACGATTTCCAAGATTGGCGTTCAGCTACGTGTCTAGTGTTAGAAGAGATGGGCCAAGTAGTTGAAGCACATCACCACGAAGTAGCAACAGCAGGTCAAAACGAAATCGCTACTCGCTTTAATACTATGGTATTAAAAGCGGATGAAATTCAAGAAATGAAATATGTTATCCACAACATGGCTCACTTATACGGTAAAACAGCCACGTTTATGCCTAAGCCTGTTGTTGGTGATAACGGTTCTGGTATGCATTGTCACCAGTCTTTAGCTAAAGACGGTGTTAACTTATTCGCAGGCGACAAGTACGGTGGCCTTTCTGAAGATGCACTTTACTACATCGGCGGTATTATCAAGCATGCAAAAGCAATTAACGCGTTTGCAAATGCCTCTACTAACTCGTACAAACGTTTAGTACCAGGCTTTGAAGCGCCTGTTATGCTTGCTTATTCTGCACGTAACCGTTCGGCATCAATTCGTATCCCAGTGGTTCCATCTGAAAAAGGTCGTCGTATTGAAGTACGCTTCCCAGATCCAACTGCTAACCCATACCTTGCTTTCTCTGCAATGCTTATGGCTGGCCTTGATGGTATCAAAAACAAGATCCACCCTGGCGATGCAATGGATAAAGATTTATACGACTTACCAGCTGAAGAAGCCGCAGAAATTCCAACTGTTGCAGCATCACTTGAAGAAGCACTTGATGCACTTAGCGCAGATCGTGAATTCTTAACGCAAGGTGGCGTATTCACTGATGACTTAATTGATGCTTATATTGGTCTTAAGTCTAAAGAAGTAGAAAAACTTAACATGACAACTCACCCAGTTGAGTTCGAAATGTACTACAGCTGTTAATTTAGCTGTTAAAAAATGTGTGTTCTCAAGCCCGCTTAGCGGGCTTTTTTAATGGTAAATTTAATCAATCTCCACTAAAGTTAAGTTATCGTGAAAATGCAGGGTTGCTGGGTGAACAACAATATTTTATTGCTAATAATTGCTTTAGGATTAAGTGATTATTGTTATGCAGGTGAAGCAAAAATATACGTTTGGAAAGATAAAAACGGCGTACTTGTGTTTTCAGACACCCCACACTCTGGCGCTAAAGAGGTAAAACTCACCAGCCAAAATCTTACTATGCCAGCAACAAATACCGATATTTTAAACGAGCAAACTCAACCCCAAAAAACAGTGTTCAACATTACTATTTCGTCGCCTGAGCATAACCAAACAATTCACGAAAATACCGGAACAGTTTATGTAACTAGTCAAATAACACCTCGATTTGAAAGTGGTTTTACCATACAGCTTTTTATTGATGGCAAAGCAAATGGTCCTGCTAGCAATGACTCAACATTTGCTGTTAAAAATGTTCAACGCGGCGAGCACTCACTACAATTAAAACTTTTTAATAATAAAAATAAAATTATTGCTCTAAGCGAGCCTTGTATATTCTTTATGCGCAGAAAAGGTTTAGCGCTTGGTAACTAAATTTAACCGTAATACATAGGCGCAGCAGTCCATTTTAATAAAATAACTTGCCTGCAAACATCTGCGCACTAAAATGGTGCAACTATGATTGATAATAAAAATTTTAGCCCTGAGCTACTCGATGCCATTTGGCAAAACCAAACAACAGCAGTCATGCTACTCGACAAAAATTTTACCGTTGTGTATGCCAACACCAGTACCAGCGAGCTACTTGGCTTAGGCACTAAGCGTTTGCTAGAACAACCCTTTGATAGCCTATTTAACTATCATTCGATTGATCTAAAACGTATTGAACAATACTCTCTGATTGATGGAGTAGATTGCCAGCAACACAGAGCTGACGTGGTTTTTAGCGATTCACGCCATGCAAAAATAGCGGTCAGCACACGGCAAATTAAATTTAACGGTACGCTTTATATTTTGTTTGAATGGCGCCAAACTGATGATGAAATAAAGCACGACCAAGCCTCAAATCAAATGCATCAATACCAAGCTGCGCGTAATTTAATTCGTGGTTTAGCGCACGAAATTAAAAATCCTTTAGGTGGAATTCGTGGAGCGGCGCAGTTATTGCAATATGAAGTTAATCAACTGGAAAGAGATCAGTGCGCTGAGCTTATAATTGAGCAAACAGATCGATTGTGTGAATTGGTAGATAGGCTGTTAGGGCCAAACCAGCTTCCGCAAAAATCTTATGGCAATATACATCAAACGCTAGAATCAGTAGTCAGACTAAGTACGCTTGATAGCTGTGCCAATATCACGCTGGTAAAGGACTATGACCCTAGCATTCCGGATGTATATATTGATCAAAGTAAAATACAACAAGTAATACTGAACATTGTCCGTAATGCTCAGCAGGCGCTCATTGGTGGCGGTGAAATAAAAATAAAAACGCGTATAAACCACCAGCATCGCCGCCCTGGTAAAGCACCTAAAAAAGCCTTGTTGATTCAAGTGTCTGATAACGGTCCAGGCATTGACCCCAGTGTACGCGAAACGTTGTTCTATCCCATGATCACCAACAAAGATGGTGGCTCAGGACTTGGACTTTCGATTGCTCAAACACTTGTAGATCAACACAGTGGTTACATTGAATGTGATAGCTGGCCTGGACATACTGAATTTAATATCTATCTGCCCTTCGCAGATTAATGTTTGGAGTTTGCATGAAAACAGTTTGGCTTGTAGATGATGACGCCTCAATTCGCTTTGTACTTGAAAAGGCGCTAACCCGTGCGGGATTTAATGTTGAAAGTTTTGCTAATGCGCAAGATGTGCTAAATGCATTAAAATTTAGTCAACCAACTGTTTTAGTATCTGATGTGCGAATGCCTGGTATGGACGGTATGGCTTTACTTGAGCTAATCGCAGAGCAAAATCCTGGATTGCCAGTTATTATAATGACCGCACACTCAGACTTAGACTCCGCTGTTAATGCTTTTCAAAAAGGAGCATTTGAATACTTAGCCAAGCCATTTGATTTGAATGATGCCGTAGCCCTTGTCGAAAGTGCATTTAGAGCAAACTCGACAAAAAAAACTAAACGCAAACAACTCCCCCCAAAGAGTGCGCACATTATTGGTGAAGCACCCGCCATGCAAGAAGTATTTAGAGCGATAGGTAAACTATCAGCTTCTAGCATGAGCGTATTAATTAATGGTGAATCGGGCACCGGTAAAGAGCTCGTCGCCAGTGCTCTACATAATCATAGCCCGCGAAAAGAAAACCAGTTTATTGCACTCAACATGGCAGCAATTCCAAAGGAACTTGTTGAGTCAGAGTTATTTGGCCACGAAAAGGGCGCATTTACAGGAGCCGATAGTGTACGCAAAGGCCGTTTTGAACAAGCCAATGGCGGTACACTGTTTTTAGATGAAATTGGTGATATGCCATTGGATGTGCAAACACGATTACTGCGCGTACTAGCAGATGGCGAATTTTATCGTGTTGGCGGACACCAGAGTATAAAAGTAGATGTACGTATTATTGCAGCAACACATCAAAACCTTGAAGACTTAGTCAAGCAAGGTAAGTTTAGAGATGACTTATTCCATCGGTTAAATGTTGTCCGTTTACGCTTACCGGCTCTGCGAGAGCGCACAGAAGATATTGAACGTTTATCACAACATTTTTTGCACAAAAGCGCAAAAGACTTACAGGTAGAAAGTAAAATTCTTAGCTCGAAAGCGACCGAGCAGCTTTGTTTATTTAACTGGCCTGGCAATGTCCGCCAATTAGAAAACACCTGCCGATGGCTTACTGTAATGGCGCCTGGAGAATTGGTTACGGAACAAGATTTACCACCTGAGATCCTTGATGCATCACCAACACAGGAAGAAGGCGATTGGCTCGATGCATTTCAGCAGTGGCTCAATAATGAGCTCAAGCAAGGTAAAGAAAATATTTGGCCCGATATTCAAGCGCAATTAGAAACTCGCTTAATAAAAACCGCACTCGCCAATTGTTCTGGCCATAAACAAGATGCCGCAATAAAAATTGGCTGGGGTCGCAACACGTTGACCCGAAAGTTAAAAGAGCGCAACATTAGTTAACTATTAATAAATTTGAGTTATTGATGAAGTTACTTGAACATATTCCCTTATTCAAACAATTGGAAATTATAAACAGGCTGCATTTTTTTAAAGAGTTTACCCTCAACGAACGCCAAATATTATTAGAATCGTTCGGTATGCTCTATTTAGTGAGTCAGCAGCAATTTTTATTTAAACAATTTGATAACGACAAACGTTTATACATTGTACTCAGCGGTGCATTGTTAGTATTTAAGCATAATCATTTATTAGAGCTTGGTACTATACAGCCAGGTGAATTTATAGGTGAAGGCGCGTTTATTGGTAACAGAGAAAGAAGCACGAGCGCCCGTGCTAAAAGCGACACTATTGTGCTCGCTATAACCCCTGAAGCATTAACTCGTTTACCTAATGTTATACGCGAAAAAATTAAAGATCGTATTATCGAGGGTATGAGCGAACGAATTGCAAAACTTAGCCACTACCTAGAAGCGAGTAGCTAGGTAATCGAAACAGTAAATTACGAGTCATACCATTTCGCTTAATTAAGTGGTCTATTTTGAGGTAAGAAAACCTGTTTGATAACAAAGCAAAAACTCCGGTATTTAGTTGTTCTCGGCAATTTTTCCTACATTACTCTAGCTCCTGCACCCACGGCAGTCGTTTAGCAGGAGCTTTTAACGCAGTTAGAGTGTCAGGTTTATTTCCTCAAATTGATAAAATATTATTGCGGGTTGGTATCAATATCAGGGTTGCTATTAATTTGATTTAAGTCTTCAATATACTTAATAATTGGCAAGACTAAGACTGAGGCAAATAGTAAATAAAAAGCAGTCATAGTAACCATGTCGTAGACTTCATATCCGCCATGGTTATTAATAAATTCATAAATTAAAGCAGCACCGTTTAGAGTAAAAAATAGTATTATTACTGCCAACCAAATGGCTTTAGAGCGGATTATAAATTTATTAAATGCACAACAGTACGCACCAAATAGTATCAACAAATCTGCAACTAACATTAAAAGACTTAAAAAGAAAGGATGTGTCGGTGCAATAATATCTGCAACTGTAAATGCATCATAGATTGCATACATAACAAAACAAGCAATAACAAAAAAACCGATTTTCCAACACGTTTTGTTCATATCACCACCAATGCCCATATGGAATTTTTGCTAGGTCTTTAGGTAAATTACTCCACCCGCTTTTGTCACCTATGTATCTTCGTTTAAAATTCCTACGATTTGCACCAACGGGGGTCAGTGATAAAAAGGCATTTAGTAAATTATTAAATTTGCTTGAGTCTCGACCAGCCTTAGTGAAGGTGATTTTTAGAAGGGGGTATAAGTTTTTATATTGCTCCTCATAAGCATCTTCACGCTTCTTAAAAAGCTCTTTATAGAGGAAAGCTCCTACAAAATAAACCGTTCCCAAAAGACCAGCGTTTTTAAATGCTTTATTTGCCATTAACTACATCCTTGTCATATAAAAATTATTGTATCTAAACAATAACAATGTATTTAATTTTTTCAAATATATAGAAAATCACGGTTAATCCATATACACAATTTGCAGTGAGCAATTGAGCCATTCTGGTTTTTCTAATTGAGCGTTATACGCAAATGTATCTGAAGGTTTTTCACCAAATGGCGTGCTCACTAAAGGGGTTGTATGCGTGTATGACTGGGATGTGCTTTGATAATAAATAACTAAATAACCTTCACTGTACTCCCAAGTTAACTGAGTACCCGTACCATTTGGTAGGGTGAAATCGACCCCTTTTGGAGAGAATATAGCTTGTAAATCATTATACTTATCTTTGCTGCAAGCAGTTGTCCGCATCAATTTAGGCATTTTAAAGTGACGCTCTGTTTGCTCACCTCGTAAGTAAAAACCAATATTACCATTGCTGTAATGATGATTTGCTACCGACACATAATTTATTTGCGGCTGGTAACCCATTGCTTGCATTATATTTGCAAGTTGCTCAATTTCAGTAATGCGTAATTTATCTTTGGAGAGCGCAAGTGTTGCGGCTAAAAATTCTTTTGGTATTGGTAAATCATTAAATTGAAAAGGCAACGTTTGGCTTTGCAGCTTTTCTGTTAATTGCTGTTTTTGCTTGACCGTTAAAGCCTCGGTATAAACATACACTGTGGGCTGTTGGCAGGCACTTAAAAGCACTAACAATAGCCCAACTAAAATTCCATTTTTCATAGTCACCCCAATTGATTACACTCGTAGTCTATTGAAGGTATTCATTAATTGCAACCTAATTTGTTTGGCTACTTAACCATGCATCAACACTTTGTCGAGTATATAAAACTTCATTAAACAAGCGATGGCGTTCAAATTTAAGTTGTGTTTTTCTCATCACATCTCCACTGACTAAGCGGCTGTGAGTGTCATTAAATTTTGAAATGACAGAAAAACCGCGTTCATCTTGCTCTGTTTGCTTATTTACAGAATTAGCAAGGTGCGCTCTAACATCATCCGCAGTTAACATATCTGAATTATCTAAGCCCATTAGCTCTTTTTTCATTGCTAACCTTACGCCCATTTTCTACTCCATTTGATGAAAACTAATAAATTCGCCAGAGCTTTAGCAATTAGCGAGCCACGCGTAAAATTAATTGCAGCAAAGCTTACTCTTCAATTGCTGCAGTTTTTTTAAAGACAGAAAAAACACATAAAAATTTTCATCGCTATTTATTCATGGCACTGAGCTAAAGTTATTTGCTTTGGTGCAAAAGTCGCTGCGAGCCTTTATACTAAAGCTTGTGCGTTCCCCACCGAGATCAAATATGAACGAAGAATACATAGAAATAGAATTAGAAGAAGAGCCCATTGAGCTCTGCAAATTATTAAAAGTACTAAACTTAGTTGAAGGTGGCGGCCAAGCTAAAAACCTAATTACCGAAGGCTATGTGGGTGTTAACCATGAAATTTGTACAATAAAACGGAAAAAATTATACAGTGGTGATGTATTAGAATTTGATAGTGAGTTTTTTAAACTGTCCCTAAGTGAAGATGCAGTTCCTGCAGAAAAATCTGCGGCACAAACTCAAGCAGAATCAAAGCAAGCTGCACCACAACCAACAAATCAGCCAGCTAAAGCTAAGCGCAAGCGCACTAAAAAGCCTAAAGTTGACGATAAAACAGGTCGTCGTCCTATTTCATTTGGTTAAGTATTTAAAAAACCTCTTTTTATATAAAAAGGCCACCTTGTATAGTTGGCCTTTTTGCTCTTTAATTACCTAGCTAATAATAAAAACAAGGTAATAATATGTCAAAAAACACACCAGCCACCTGGTTTAAACCCGCTGTATGGGCGGCACTTGTATGGAACTTACTTGGCGTTATTGCATTTGCTATGCACATGATGATGACACCCGAAATGATAGGTAGACTTCCGCTAGATCAACAAGCTGCCTACTCTAATGTTCCTATTTGGTCAACTATTGCCTTTGCTATAGCTGTACTTGGAAGCACTTTGGGTTGTCTGTTTCTACTTACTAAAAACGCGCTGGCAACACCTACTTTTGCACTGTCGCTCGGTGCTATTTTACTACAACAGTACTATAACTTTGTAGTGATAAACAGTATTGAGCTGCTTGGCGCAAGTGCTGTATTTATGCCTGTTTTTGTAATCATAATTGCCATTGCTCTACTTTATTTAAGTATTAAAGCTAAGCAACAAGGTTGGTTACAGTAATTAATAAAGGTCAAAATAACTTTTGACCTTACCTCGTCTTTTAAATCATCTCTTGAAATTAAATTTTTCAGCATCACCTCTACTATAATAACGGTATAAAATTCGTTCTCTAAAGACGACTTTTTACATTGGTATGCACTTTGCAATTCAAGTACTACAGAGGTCACTCTTCAAAATATTTTTATAATTCATAAAGGGGCAAATAATGAATAATAGTTTCGATACCCAACATCAGCTCACAATAAATGGTGAGCAATATCATATTCATTCTCTAAAAGGACTTGGCGACAAAGCGAAACGATTGCCCTTTTCTTTAAAAGTATTACTTGAAAACCTACTTCGTAACGAAGATGGCGCAAATATTAAAGAACAAGATATTCAAGCCCTTCTTAATTGGGATCCTCAAGCAAAGCCTGCATCTGAAGTTGCCTTTACGCCCGCCCGCGTTGTTATGCAAGATTTTACTGGCGTACCCGCTATTGTTGATTTAGCCGCCATGCGTGACGCAATGGAAAAACTCGGTGGGGATCCTGCAAAAATAAATCCGTTATCACCGGCAGAACTTGTGATTGACCATTCGGTACAAGTAGATGGTTACGGTAATGAGGGTGCATTTGATTTAAATGCAAAACTTGAATACGACCGAAATAAAGAACGTTACGAATTTTTACGTTGGGGACAAACCGCTTTTGATAATTTAAAAGTAGTGCCACCAGCTACGGGTATTGTTCATCAAGTAAATTTAGAGTATCTAGCGCGCGTTGTTTTTAATGAAGATCGCGATGGCAAAAAATACGCTTACCCAGACACACTTGTAGGCACAGACTCGCACACCACCATGATAAATGGCTTAGGTGTACTTGGCTGGGGTGTAGGCGGCATTGAAGCCGAAGCTGCTATGCTTGGTCAGCCAATAAGTTTACTCATTCCACAGGTTGTGGGTATGAAGCTTAGCGGCCGACTACCTGAAGGCACGACTGCAACCGATCTGGTATTAACTATAACTGAGATACTGCGTAATCATGGCGTAGTGGGTAAATTTGTAGAGTTTTACGGTGATGGCCTTGCCGACCTACCACTTGCCGATAGAGCAACCATAGCCAATATGGCACCAGAATACGGCGCTACATGTGGTATTTTCCCAATTGATGAGGAAACCATTAACTACCTTCGCTTAACAAACCGCGACGAAAAACACCTAAAAGTAATTGAAGATTACGCTAAACATCAAGGTTTATGGCGTAATGACGGCGACGAAGCTAATTATACCGACACACTTGAGCTTAAATTAGATGACGTTGTACCAAGCCTTGCAGGTCCTACACGCCCACAAGACAGAATCGCTCTCAATAAAGCGGGCGAGATTATTGGCGAACATTTAAAAAGCTTTCAAAATGAGCGCATGGCTCGTCGAGATAATAGCGATGAAGAACAAGCTCGTATTGAAAGTGAAGGCCCAGCAACAAACCCCGATGAACCCATTGATGAGGCGCAGTTTATGGGCGCCGCTAAAGTTAAATTTAAAGGCCAAGAGTTTGAGCTAAACGATGGCGCTTGTGTTATTGCCGCGATTACCAGCTGTACCAACACCTCTAATCCAAGTGTAATTTTAGCTGCTGGCTTGGTCGCTAAAAAAGCGAAACAATTAGGTATTAATGTAAAACCTTGGGTTAAAACATCACTTGCTCCAGGCTCAAAAGTAGTTACTGATTATCTAGAAAAAGCAGGCTTGATGGGTGACCTAGAAAGTCTAGGCTTTAACTTAGTCGGTTATGGCTGTACAACTTGTATAGGTAACTCAGGACCGCTTGCAACCGAAATATCAGACGCGATTCAAAAACATAAATTAGTGGTTAGTTCTATTTTATCGGGTAATCGTAATTTTGAAGGGCGTATTCACCAAGATGTTAAAATGAACTTTTTAGCCTCTCCTCCGCTTGTTGTAGCTTATGCCATTGCAGGTAGAACCGATATTGACGTATACAACGAACCTCTTGCGCAAGATGCTGACGGTAACGATATTTACCTTAAAAACATTTGGCCAAGTGTTAAAGAAGTCAGCGACCTAGTAAAAGAAACCGTAACCAGAGAAATGTTTGAAAAAAGCTATGCTAACGTTTACGAAGGCGATAGCCGCTGGCAGCAAATTCAAATACCGGATGGCAAGCTTTATGATTGGGACGATGACTCAACCTATATTAAAAAGGCACCTTTTTTTGATGGCATGAAAGTAGAGCCTCCTGGTATTCCAACTATCCAAGGTGCACGTTGTTTAGCTAAACTTGGGGATTCAGTAACCACTGACCATATTTCTCCGGCTGGGGCTATTAAAGCAGATGCGCCAGCAGGCTTATATTTGCAAGAAAAAGGCGTAGATAAAGCGCAGTTTAACTCGTACGGTTCACGTCGAGGTAATCACGAAGTAATGATGCGTGGCACATTTGCTAATGTTCGCCTTAAAAATTTACTTGCCCCGGGTACTGAGGGCGGTGTAACACGTACACAACCAGAAAACGATTTAGCAAGCATTTACGATGCAGCTATGGAGTACCAAAAAAATAATACGCCTCTAATTATTTTAGCGGGCAAAGAATATGGTACCGGTTCATCTCGTGATTGGGCGGCCAAAGGTTCACTTTTATTAGGCGTTAAAGCGGTTGTGGCACAAAGCTATGAGCGCATTCATCGCTCTAACTTAATTGGCATGGGTGTGTTACCTCTGCAATTTAAAGATGGCGAAAGCTATGAATCGCTAGGGTTAACGGGCCAAGAGCAATTTGATATTGAAGGCTTATATGATAAAACCGATGAAGTAACCGTTATTGCTACAAATGCCGAAGGTAAAAAAGTAAGCTTTAGCGCCGATGTACGTATTGATACCCCTAAAGAGTGGGATTACTACAAACACGGCGGTATTTTACAATACGTACTGCGTAATATGCTCGACTAACAAAGACAGTAGTTAATACATTTAAAAGCCCAGTTTAGTAATAAGCTGGGCTTTTTTATGTGTGCTGTTTGTTGTCTTAAATCAATGCTAAGCATTTAAAGCGTGCCTACACTAAGGCAACTCTTAGTGAGGTAACTATGTCGCAAACAATGATAATTAGGCTGCTTAAAATATCAATTGTGCTTGGCTTGTGCCTTATTGTAACGGGCCACACTTTGATTGTGTCGAGGTATGTCACTGTAGATCATGGCATTCAAGGAATAATTATAGCTGCGGCATGTATTGCCGTAGGCGTACTGCTGTCACTTCCCACTAAAATATATTTAACCATACTGTTAATGGAAGCCGAAAAACATTATTTAAAAAACCATAAAAGCACTCGCTCTAAATAATTAAAGCGCGCTTAAATTATTGATTTCTTTATTACGCTTTTCTAGCTTTTGTTTTACATTTTCAGTGTCTTGAAATAACTTTTTAATTGAATCAGGGTTAAAAACACTGGGTATCACTTGCTCACTAGAAGTATTTAACGTTTTTGGTATACGATTTAAAATAGAGGTATCTTCTGCGGCAATAATAGTAACGTCTTTAGGGTCGAGCGTTACTTCAATGCTTTTTGCGTGGGGGTTTGGCGTATCAGAAAAATGCCATTGACCTGTTTCATCTTGCCATTTAAAGATTTTACCGTTTGAGGTTGCATTTGCAGCAGCGGGCTCATCAGAGATGCGATTTACGATTTGATCCCCCGCTTGCTTTACGCCTTGCACAGCCTGATCTAACGCATTACTCGATAACGAAATCACCTTTTCTTTAACCTGCTGAGATTCATTGCTAATTAATGATGCAGAAAGCCATGTTTGACCATCGGGTTTTTTTAAATAAAACAAAGAGATGACAGCAATAACCATGATTGATATGGCTAAGTAGGTAAAGTATTTCATAGCGTTCCTGCTTTAATTAATCCTTTATTCTAATGAGTCTAATAAAAATTATCTAATTAGGCAATTTTTTGTACCTTAATTAAATATAATAAAAACGCAGCCTATGCTGCGTTTTTCAATTACGATTTAGCTACACGTGTGCCGTGTTAAATGCCATCGCCATCAATGTGTAACCCACACTCACGATTTAAGCCAAAGAAACGGGTTTCTTCCTCTGTCATACCAGGTTCTAATTTACGCGTAGTGTGTACGTCTCCCATCGACACATAACCTTGCTCCCATAACGGGTGATAAGGTAAATCGTGCTTAGTCAGGTACTGATATACGTCGCGATTAGACCATTCTATTATCGGGTACACTTTGACTGTGCCACGGCTAATTTCTACAAATTGCTTATCAGCGCGCGTAGATGATTGATCGCGTCGTAGGCCACTAAACCACGTACCTGCCTCAATCTCTTTTAACGCACGGGTCATCGGCTCCACTTTATTCAGCTGATTGTATTGTTTAATGCCGTCTTCGCCTTGCTCCCATAACTTACCAAATTTAGCTTCTTGCCATGCAGGGCTAAGCTGCGCTTTATACACTTTTAAGTTCAGTGATAAACGCTCACTCATTTGTTCAATAAACTGATAAGTTTCGGGAAATAAATAACCTGTATCGGTTAATACAACGGGAATATCAGGACGCTGTGAGGTCATTAAATGCAGCATTACTGCCGCTTGAATACCAAAGCTAGATGATAAAAAAGCCGTATCTGGCAAGTTATCAAGCGCCCATGCAACGCGCTGCTCTGCGCTCATATTTGCTAGTAAACCATTAGCATCAGCTAACATAGCCGTTTGGCTTTGTTTATCTAGCTGTAAAATGTTTTTAAATTCACTCATGGTAAATTTCAAACCTCACCAGCGCTGTGCGCTGGTATTTAATTAAGCGTGAAAATCAGTTACTGATACTTTTACTTCAGCGACTATGCCTTTACGGATCACAAAGTCACCAAAGCATTCGCCTTCGTTTCGCTCTTTTGCCCATTGGCCAATTAGCTTATCGAATGCGTCTAGGTAAACATCTTCGCCTACATTCTCAAGGTACAACTTAGGAATACGTGTGCCTTCTAAATTACCACCTAGGTAAACGTTGTACTTACCTGGGCCTTTACCCACTAAACCAGCTTCTGCAAGCATTGCGCGGCCACAACCGTTCGGGCAACCTACAACGCGCATAATAATGCTGTCATCTGGTATACCGTGCTTAGCAAGTAATGCTTCAGTTTTTTCTACTAGGCTTGGTAAGTAACGCTCTGCTTCGGCCATTGCAAGTGGGCACGTTGGCAGTGAAACACACGCCATAGAGTTTTTACGTTGCTGCGAATCTTTGTCATCAATTAGGCCATGGCTACGGGCAATTTCTTCAATCACGGCTTTTTGATCTGCAGGTACGCCAGCAATAATTAAGTTTTGGTTTGCCGTCATACGCATATCACCTTGGTGAACCTCAGCGATTTTACGACAACCAGTTTTAAGCGGCTTGCCTGGGTAGTCTAAAATACGACCACTTTGGATAAATAGCGTTAAGTGGTGCTTACCATCAATGCCTTCAACCCAACCAATACGATCGCCACGATGAGTAAACTTAAATGGGCGGCTTGGTGTAAACGTAACGCCTGAGCGTTTTTCTACTTCGGCTTTAAATACATCAACGCCAACACGGTCTAATGTATATTTAGTTTTTGCATTTTTACGGTTTGAACGATTACCCCAATCGCGCTGCACAGATACAACATGCTCTGCAATTTTTAAGGTATCTTCTAGGGTAATAAAGCCAAAGTCATCAGCCTTACGCGGATAAGTTGCTGTATCGCCGTGCGTCATGGCAAGACCACCGCCCACTAATACGTTAAAACCAACAAGCTTACCGTTATCAGCAATTGCCACAAAGTTTAAATCGTTAGCGTGAACATCAACTTCGTTGTTAGGCGGAATGGTTACCGTTGTTTTAAATTTACGTGGTAAGTAATTAGACCCTAAGATTGGCTCTTCAGTAGTTTGGGCTTTTTCGCCATTTAACCAAATTTCAGCGTAGGCTTTCGTTTTTGGTAATAAATGTTCAGAGATTTTTGCAGCCCAATCGTAAGCCTCTTGATGTAACTCAGACTCAACGGGGTTGGTAGTACAAAGTACATTACGGTTAACATCACCCGCTGTAGCAATTGAGTCTATACCTACGCTATCGAGCATTTGGTGCATGCCTTTAATATTTGGCTTTAGCACACCATGAAATTGAAACGTTTGACGCGTTGTTAAACGAATACTGCCGTAACTTGTTTTGTCATCTGCAAACTTGTCGATTGCTAACCACTGCTCTGGCTTAATAATACCGCCAGGCATACGTGCACGTAACATCACATTATGTAGTGGCTCTAGCTTTTGCTTAGCGCGCTCACCACGTATATCGCGGTCATCTTGTTGATACATGCCATGAAAACGAATTAACTGAAAATTATCGGCAGTAAAGCCACCGGTAATTTCATCTTTTAAATCTTCGGCTATTGTGCCACGTAAAAAGTTACTTTCTCTTTTCAAACGTTCGTTATCAGAAAGTTTTACGTTTTTATCTTGTTCGCTCATTTTAAATCCTAAATTTGTTACAGTGACGGCCGTTAGCTGTTAAATAAAATAAGAAACGTGATTAATACACGTCTTTCTGATAGCGGTTTGCGCTACGTAAATCTTTTAAATATTGCTCTGCATCTTCGTTGTTCTTGCCCGTATTTTCTTTAATGATATCAACCAAAGCATTGTGTACATCTTTTGCCATGCGATTTGCATCGCCACAAATATAAAAATGAGCACCCGCTTCTAGCCATTCAAACACGTCTTTACTGTTACTGCGTAACTTATCTTGCACATATATTTTTTCAGCCTGATCGCGGCTAAATGCAACATCTACCTTGTTAAGTAGGCCGGATTTTAAATAACCCTGTATTTCTACTTGGTATAAAAAATCTTGAGTAAAATGTGGGTTACCAAAAAACAACCAGTTTTTGCCTTGTGCTTCACGCGAATCACGTTCTTGTAAAAATGCACGGAACGGCGCAATACCCGTTCCTGGGCCAACCATGATCACCGGTGTATCATCGTTAGTAGGTAGGCGGAAATTATCGTTATGTTCACTAAATACTTTAACTTTACAGCCTTCTTCAGCACGGCGAGTTAAGTAACCAGTACAACCACCTAAATGCTCGCTATCAAATGCATCAAACTCAACTAAGCCTAGAGTTAAATGCACTTCGTCTTCAACCTCTGCTTGGCTAGATGCAATTGAGTACAAACGAGCTTGCAGCTTACGTAGGCAATCTACTAATGTTTGCGCATCAATTTTTGCTGGGTTTTGGCGAATTACATCAAATATCTGGCGAGGTTCAATATACGCACGCATTGCCGCTTTATCTTCCACAAGCTTTAATAATTCAGGCGTACCTGTTGCTGTTGCGTATTTTTCTACAAAACCTGGATATGACTGGGTCAGCTCTAGTTTTTCAATAAGTGCATCGCGTACGCTTAGCTCTTCATCACCTACTTTTACAATGCTTGTTGCATCTATTTGAGTAAGTGTAAGTACTTCATCAACTAATACATCGTCATTTAAAAAGTACACACCTAATGAATCACCTGGCGTGTAAGTAATGTCAGAACCTTCAAGCGAAATTTCAACGTGGCGCACGTCTTTAGTAGAGTCGCGACCGGTAATTTTTTGTACTGTTAAAAGCTCTGCTGCAAATGGGTTTTGCTTTGTGTACTGGCTTGAAGCAGCGGTAGGTGCACCAAAAGGCATTATGCCAGCTTGGCCCGCCGTTGCGCCTTGTTGTGCTTTTAAGCCGGGCTCAAAGGCATCAAGTGCGCCCGAGATCCACGTTGCGGCTTCATCTTCGTAATCTACATCTAAATCAGCACGTTGATATATAGTTTTTGCACCGAGTTTATTTAAGCGCTCTTCAAAGTCTTTTGCCGTTTGGCAGAAAAATTCATAGCTTGAATCACCTAACCCAATAACGGCTATTTTCACATCGTCTAGCTTTGGCGCTTTTTTAGTTGCTAAAAATTCATGCAATGTTTCGCCGTCTTCAGGTGGCTCGCCTTCACCGTAAGTAGATACAACAACAGTTAAGAATTTTTCTTTTTTCAGGGCTGTTGGCTTGTAATCCGACATGCTAACCAATTTAACTGCTAGGCCTCGTGATTCAGCCTGCTCTTTCATCTTGGTTGCCACGCCTTTTGCGTTACCTGTTTGCGAACCATATAAAATGGTTAGCGCTGCAGCATCACTCGCAGCCGATGTGCCTGCAGTTGGCGCAACTAACACGGCCGAATTAGCATTTGCAGCTAAGTAACCACTTACCCACGCTTGTTGAATTGGATTAAGTTCAGCCACTAAACCTTGCAGCTTTTGTACTTGATCTTGCGATAGCGGGCTGGCCGCAGCATTTAGTTGACCTAACAACATGAATCGATTCCCCGTAACCCTGAAAATTAATCACAATACACTTTTTGCATTGTTAACAATGAGTTTTACCTCATCCAGAGAATGTCTGCTGAGGTTTTATGAGTCTGTAGGATAACGGGCTCAGCATAGATAAAAAAAGAATAGAATCTGCTTTGATATTCCATTTAGTTATTAATTTATAAAAATACCTTCAAAAACAGATTAAAAAGACATTATTGCTTTTTATCGCATTTTAAATTAACAATTTTGTAACCAAACTAATATAAGGTATATTCCACATTCAAAATAAAAAATAGGAATACCCATGTCACACGGGACATACAAAAATAAACTACTGAGCACGGCACTATTACTTGGCTCACTTCCGGTAATGGCCAATGTAACTAACGGCGGTTTTGAGCAATGGTCAGGTAATACACCAGCATCATGGACGACAATAGATAGCGGTATTAGCTTATCGCCTTCTACCAGTACAGTTAAAAATGGTCATCGCTCTGCCGCTATCAATGTAACAACGGGCTCACAAAGTAACACCGACTTATTGCAGCAAATTACTGTAGAGGCAGGTAAAACCTACGATTTTTCGGCTGATGTTTACCATACAGAAGGTAAAGTTAAAGCGCGCTTATATATAGATGGCTACCAAGGCTACTCAAACGAAGCGCAAACAAATCAATGGCAAACAATTAGCCATAGCTACACAGCAAGCAGTAGCAAAACTATTAATGTGGGTTTACGTTTCTATGATGTAAGCGGGTTCGATGGGAATGAAACTGTATACATTGATAATTTTTTACCTAATAGCGACGGCGGCGCATCACCAAGCTGCTCTGACAATAGCCTGACCCTAACACTTAATACCGACAATTACGGCAGCGAGACAAGCTGGGCTATTAATAATAACCAAGGTAGTGCAATTGCCAATGGCAGTGGTTACGCATCAAACACGCAATACAATGAAAAAATATGTTTAGCCGATGGTGCTTATACACTTGTAATTAGTGATAGCTATGGCGATGGTATGTGTTGCTCAATGGGTAATGGTAACTATGCATTAGTACACGCTCAGAACACTATCGCCAGCGGTGCAAGCTTTAGCAACACAGACAGCACAACATTTGAGCTAGGTGATACAGGCGGTGGCACAACACCAACACCAACACCAACAGGCTATTATGTAACTGCACAAGGCCTAACTGGCTATGCCTTAAAAACTGAACTTTACAATATTATCAAAGATCATAATGCACAGGGTTATTCAGCTATCTGGAATTTTTACGACTCATCAGCACGTGATAAATATTTTGAAAACGATAATAGTATTTTAGATATGTATAGCGAGAAACCGAACGGTGCTGACAGCTATAGCTATGCAGCCATTACAAATCAGTGCGGCGCATATAATGGTGAGGCGGATTGTTACAACCGTGAGCATTCGTTCCCTAAAAGTTGGTTTGGTGGAAAAGTTGAACCGATGAATTCTGATGTTCATCATATTTACGCAACTGACGGCTATGTAAATTCAAAGCGTAGCAACTTCCCATTTGGTGAAGTAGCAAGCGCCTCATTTACATCAACTAACGGAAGTAAATTAGGTTTTGCCGTTAGTTCATTAAATTACTCAGGCACTGTGTTTGAGCCTATTGATGAATTTAAAGGTGACTTTGCACGTGCTTATTTTTATATGGCAACGCGCTACGAAAATATTATTGGCTCTTGGCAAACTAAAACAGCTTCTAGCGATGCAGTACTTAACGGCTCACACAATCAAGTATTTGAAAGCTGGGTTGTTGTTATGCTGCTAAAATGGCACAACAGTGACCCTGTTAGCCAAATGGAATTAGATCGCAACCAAGCCGCATTTGAATTTCAAGGCAATCGTAACCCATATATCGATCACCCTGAATTTGTAGAGATGATTTGGTAAAAGTCAGCGGTCAGCGGTCAGCGGTCAGCGGTCAGCGGTCAGCGGTCAGCGGTCAGCGCAGAAAAACATAAGCCTTTGCACTTGCAAAGGCTTTTATCATAAATTGCGCGTTTTTAAATAATATGCTGAGCGTCGTAACGGTCATCTGCGAAAGTAACTAACACCGCATGTTGGGAGTACCGTATCAGCAATTCCTCAGCTGTTCGAGTTGATAGTCTATATCCCAGCCTTATTAAAATTTGTGCTAGCAAACTCAACTTATGTTTATGTAATGAGTACATTTGATGCTGCATCGAATACACCAAGGCAGCCTCTAAATATTCATCACACGACTTTATCGACTACGAGACTCATTCAGTAATATTTAGCACCTGCGCAATAGATGGCTGATACTAGATAATGCGAAGACCTAATAGGTAGTTTTGAATGATGCACATAATCATTAATAATAAGTAAAAAACACATCATAAAAGTTTGAGTAAAACCAAGGTCAAGTTATTTGGCAATATTAAATCTCAACCTCAGTAAACAGATAAAGGCTAACTAATATTCCAGCGATTACTATTATTGGTTTTGGAAACTAGCTAGACCCAGCTCTTCTGATTCGTAACGTGTCCCGGTTAACTTTATCAACCAAACACTATCTATAAAAGTACGGCTAAAATATACAGTTTGACCATCAGGAATGTTAGGCATAAAAGACGTTATTGATTGCCATTGGCCATCTGTTTTATCTTTTAACTTCATCGCCGCATTAAAAAACGATCCATCTTCGTTTGCTTTTACCTCAAGTGCTGTTAATTGTTTTTCATCTCCTATTTCTATTAATGCGCTCTCATTTAATAAGGCTAATAGCATTGGTTGGTGAATTGGATCCAATGATTTTAGTGTTTCAGCAATTTTACTATCAATTGTTATCCCATTTTTCAATTTATACATATCTGCTTTAACTGCAAAAACAGGTTCGGCATTAGTTTGATAACTTACCAATAATAAAACCATGGAGCTAAGTAATAAATAAACGTGTTTTTTCATAATAGAATATATCCTTTCGTTAGTTTGATAATGCTAGCATAATTTAAAGCAGCTCATAAAAAACGCTAATCCATTAATATTCATAATATTCTTTTATTCATTTACATGAATATAATCATAACCTCTATCTCTGGATTAGCTAATTGGTGATAATAATACGGCAACAATTAAGGAGAGAATAATGAGTATGCAATCACTAGGAATAGAATTAAAACGTCTTCGAACAAACAAAAAATGGACTCAAGCATTTGCTGCTCGGGAAATAGGCATCCAACAATCTTATTTATCAAAACTAGAGAATGGCCAATTCATTCCCTCTCCTGAAGTGATCGAAAAGCTAAAATTGTGCTACGGCGAAGTGTGTTTTAATAACTATTTACCTATAACATCATCAACAAACGTGCCGCTGAAAAAACTGCCCATATTAAGTTTTGTGCTGTTTATAATTGGTCTTATAGTTTGGCTATGTGCAACATATGAAATTTTTTATCCTGAAACCTACTTTACTTATCAGGCAAAACAAGGTGAATTTTTAGCGTTTAATGTTAGTCAGCAATATCAAGGCGAACGTTTTATTGAAGGTGATGTTACGTACCAAATTGTAGGCGAAAGACAAGTTAGCAGGATCGAAAAACGCTTTCTAATTGTAGGTTCTGTAGTGTGTATTTTACTATCTATAGTTGCAGGTGTATTTTCACAAAGGTATAAGTTTCGTAAATTATAAACCCGATATTTAGTTGTTACTTAGTTCTAAGAATATTATTTCAGCGCGTTTATGGCGCTCTTTTCTCCTCGGGTTTCTCAATACTCAACCCAAGCTACGGCGTTCAACTTCACTCCGGACGGCTGACGGCTGACGGCTGACGGCTTTAAACTTATAGCTCTAAACACAAAAAGCCCCAGCTAATGCTGAGGCTTTTTTACAAAACTAACTTAATTAAAAAATTAAGCTTGTTTTGGACTAGAAATAACGTCTACTAAAGTCCAAGATTTATTCTTAGAAATTGGTGCGCATTCACGGATAGTAACTACGTCACCCGCTTTTGCTGTGTTATTTTCGTCATGTACGTGTAACTTAGTCGTACGTTTAATGAATTTCCCATAAATTGGGTGCTTCACATAACGTGCGATAGCGATAGTGAAAGATTTTTCCATCTTGTCGCTGATTACACGGCCTTGAAGAGTACGAATTTTATCGCTCATTATTGACCTGCCTTCTGGTTAATAACTGTTTTTACACGCGCGATATCGCGGCGTACTGTTCTTAGCGTGTGTGTCTGAGCTAACTGACCAGTGCTAGCTTGCATGCGCATATTAAATTGCTCACGAAGTAGTCCTAGAAGTTCAGCATTAAGCTCTTCTACGCTTTTGTCTTTTAGTTCGCTAGCTTTCATCACATTACCGTCCGAGTTACGAAAGTTGTTTTGAATGGCAGTTTACGAGCAGCAAGGTCGAATGCTTCACGAGCAAGCTCTTCTGAAACACCTTCCATTTCGTAAAGTACTTTACCAGGCTGAATTTCAGCAACCCAATATTCAACAGAACCTTTACCTTTACCCATACGAACTTCAAGAGGTTTTTCTGTAATCGGTTTGTCAGGGAAGACACGAATCCAGATTTTACCTTGACGTTTCACGTGACGCGTCATAGCACGACGAGCTGCTTCGATTTGACGAGCAGTCATGCGGCCACGGCCAGTAGCTTTCAATCCGAAAGTACCGAAGCTTACTTTGTTACCGTTTTGCGCTAAACCGCGGTTGCGGCCTTTGTGCATTTTACGGAATTTTGTACGTTTTGGCTGTAACATTACTCGCTACCTCTACTTAGCACTTTTCTTGGCTTTCTTTGGTGCGCGTTTAGCTGGTTTTTCTTGCTCTTGTACTAGTGGTAAACCACCAATAACTTCGCCTTTGAAAATCCAAACTTTAACACCAATGATACCATAAGTGGTTAAGGCTTCAGAAGTTGCGTAATCGATATCAGCACGAAGAGTATGTAGAGGTACACGACCTTCACGATACCATTCTGAACGTGCGATTTCAGCGCCGCCAAGACGACCGCTAACTTCAACTTTAATCCCTTTAGAACCGATGCGCATTGCATTTTGTACCGAACGCTTCATAGCGCGACGGAACATAACACGACGTTCTAGTTGAGAGGCAATGCCGTCTGCTACTAGTTGTGCATCTAGTTCTGGTTTACGTACTTCAGAGATATTAATCTGAGCAGGTACACCAGCGATTTTAGTTACCGCTTGACGTAATTTTTCTACGTCTTCGCCTTTTTTACCGATAACAACACCCGGACGAGCCGTGTGAATTGTTACGCGGATTGATTTTGCTGGACGCTCAATAACGATTTTAGACACAGAAGCCGTTTTTAATTCCTTAGTAAGGAATGCACGAACTTTGTGATCGCCAAAAAGCTGATCAGAGAAATCTTTAGAACTCGCGTACCAGGTAGAAACCCAAGGTTTAGATATACCTAGGCGAATACCAGTAGGATGAACTTTTTGTCCCATTACTTATACTCCTAGCTATCTGAAACCATAACAGTGATATGGCTTGTACGCTTAAGGATGCGGTCTGCGCGTCCTTTAGCACGAGGCATAATACGTTTCATTGTAGGACCATCGTCCACAAAGATCGTAGTTATACGAAGCTCATCAATGTCAGCACCTTCGTTATGCTCTGCGTTAGCAATAGCAGACTCAAGTACTTTCTTAACTAATACAGCCGCTTTTTTAGGGCTGTACGCCAGGATTTCTAGTGCGCGATCGACAGGTAATCCGCGGATCTGATCTGCAACTAGACGTGCTTTTTGCGCCGAACCAGAGGCGAATTTATGTTTAGCTAATGCTTGCATTTATCTTCCCCTCTTAACGTTTCTTCGCTTTCTTATCCGCAGCATGGCCACGGTAAGTGCGAGTTGGTGCAAATTCACCTAGTTTGTGACCGATCATTTCGTCAGAAACGAAAACTGGTACGTGCTGGCGACCATTATGGACAGCAATGGTCAATCCGATCATGTTAGGTATGATCATTGAACGACGGCTCCAAGTTTTAATTGGCTTCTTCTCACCGCTTTCCAAAGCTTTCTCTACCTTCTTCAGCAAGTGTAGGTCTATAAAAGGACCCTTCTTGAGAGAGCGTGGCATGGCTATTCCTCAATATTACTTAGTACGACGACGTACTATAAATTTATCCGTACGCTTATTCTTACGCGTCTTCGCACCCTTAGTCGGTTTACCCCATGGAGACACAGGATGACGACCACCAGATGTACGACCTTCACCACCACCGTGTGGGTGATCTACCGGGTTCATGGCAACACCACGAACTGTCGGACGAATACCACGCCAGCGATTTGCACCTGCTTTACCAAGTGAACGAAGCATATGCTCAGCATTGCCTACTTCACCTAGAGTCGCACGACAATCAGATTCAACTTTACGAACTTCGCCTGAACGAAGACGTAATGTTACATACTGACCATCACGAGCAAGGATTTGAACGTATGCACCAGCAGAACGTGCGATTTGAGCACCTTTACCTGGTTTTAATTCTACGTTGTGAACAGTCGAACCTACAGGCATATTACGCATTGGTAATGCATTACCAGGTTTGATTGGTGCATCAACACCAGACTGGATTGCATCGCCAGCTTTTAAGCCTTTAGGTGCGATAATGTAACGACGCTCACCGTCTGCATATAATACAAGAGCGATGTTTGCGCTACGATTTGGATCGTATTCTAAACGTTCAACAGTGGCTGGAATGCCATCTTTAGTACGTTTAAAATCGATTAAACGGTAATGTTGCTTATGACCACCACCGATATGACGAACCGTAATACGACCATTGTTATTACGACCACCTGATTTAGAGTTTTTCTCTAAAAGTGGTGCGTATGGCTTACCCTTATGTAGATCTGGGTTAACCACTTTAACTAGGTGACGACGGCCCGCAGAAGTAGGCTTACACTTTTGAAGTGCCATAATTCTATCCCCTTATTACTCGGCGCCGCCGACAAAGTCTAGTTCACTACCTTCTTTAAGAGTAACGTAAGCTTTTTTCCAGTCGTTACGACGACCGAAACGTGCGCCAGTACGTTTTGTTTTACCCTTAACATTAAGTGTGCGAACACCCGTTACTTCTACTTCAAAAAGCTTCTCAACTGCTACTTTAATTTCAGCTTTAGTTGCGTCATTTGATACTTTAAAAACAATAGTATTGTTTTCTTCAGCAGCAATTGTGCTTTTTTCAGAGATATGTGGAGCAACGATCACTTTTAAAAGACGTTCTTCGCGGATCATGCTAGCGCCTCCTCAAGTTGCTTAACAGCAGCGGCTGTAATAAGTACCTTGTCGAAAGCAATTAAGCTTACAGGATCGATACCAGCTACATCACGCGTGTCAACCTTATAAAGGTTACGTGCCGATAAGAAAAGATTTTCATCTACTTCTTCAGTCACGATAAGAACATCTTTAAGCTCAAGTTCTTTAAGCTTAGCAACTAGTTCTTTAGTTTTTGGTGCTGCTAGAGCAAAACTTTCAACAACGATTAAACGCTCTTGACGAACTAATTCAGATAAGATGCTTTTAATCGCACCACGGTACATTTTACGGTTTACTTTTTGGCTGTGGTCTTGTGGTTTAGCTGCAAAGCTAACGCCACCTGAACGCCAAATTGGGCTACGGATTGTACCGGCACGTGCACGGCCAGTACCTTTTTGAGCCCATGGTTTTTTACCACCACCGCTTACTTCAGAACGTGTCTTCTGAGCACGAGTACCTTGACGAGCACCTGCTGCGTATGCAACAACTACTTGGTGTACTAATGCTTCGTTAAACTCACGTCCAAAAGTAGCTTCAGAAACTTCAAGAGCGCCAGAAGCGTCTTTAATTGCTAATTCCATCACTAAATCTCCAGGACTTATGCTTTAACAGCTGGTTTAACGATAACGTCACCGCCAATAGCTCCAGGTACTGCACCCTTAACTAAAAGCAAATTACGCTCAGCGTCAACGCGAACTAGTTCTAAGTTTTGAGTCGTTACACGCTCAGCACCCATATGACCGGCCATTTTCTTACCTTTAAACACCTTACCAGGTGATTGGTTTTGACCGATTGAACCAGGAGCACGGTGAGATAGAGAGTTACCATGTGTAGCGTCTTGCATGCTGAAATTCCAGCGCTTAACACCACCTTGGAAACCTTTACCTTTAGAAGTACCGGTTACGTCAACCTTGTTGATTTCGTTGAATAATTCAACAGTAAGCTCTGCGCCTACTTCAAAATCGCCTTCACCACCGTTAAGGCGGAATTCCCACAGACCGCGACCCGCTTCAACACCAGCTTTAGCGAAATGACCCGCTTTAGCTTTGTTTACACGACTTGCTTTTTTAGTGCCTGCGGTTACTTGAAGCGCGTTATAACCGTCTGTTGCGTCAGATTTGATCTGAGCAATGCGGTTAGGTGTCGCTTCAATAACTGTCACAGGGATAGATACACCATCTTCAGTGAAGATTCGTGTCATACCCACTTTACGACCGACTAGACCTAATGCCATTTTCCTAAAACCTCTCTAATCTTTCGATTAACCCAGGCTGATTTGAACATCAACACCAGCAGCAAGATCTAAACGCATAAGAGCGTCAACAGTCTTGTCAGTTGGTTCTACGATGTCAATCAGACGTTTATGGGTGCGGATCTCGTACTGATCACGCGCATCTTTATTAACGTGCGGTGAAGTTAGTACAGTAAAACGTTCAAAGCGTGTAGGTAGTGGAATTGGTCCACGTACTTGTGCGCCAGTGCGTTTCGCAGTTTCCACGATTTCTGCCGTTGATTGGTCAATCAAACGGTGGTCAAAAGCTTTTAGGCGAATACGAATGCGTTGATTTGACATTCTTAACCTCAATATAAAGAGCATTTAAAAGAGCATAAAAAAACGACCGAAACAATCTTAAAAACATAAGATGCCGGTTGTTGATTTATATCTACGTTGAGTTCCAAATCGGAACTCCTGTTTATTAGCTTGAAATCCAAGCTTAATTTATCCTCTCTAGTTCCCTAGGGAATTTCGAAAGCCTGCGTATTATAGAGGTATTGGTGATAAATGCAACAACTATTTAGAAGCAATATAATGATTCTTGGTTTGAGCAAATAAGCGACCATCACCACTTACAAGCTATACTTAAACTAATAGCTATGCTGTTAGCGACTTCTATTGCGTAAATTAAGTGATTTTTGGATGTTATGGTATCCTATTGCGCTAATTTTGCCTTTAAACTCTCAATATGGTGAGTCGATGCGTATTTTTAATTATTGTTTAAATGTTCTATCTGCTGGGTTTAGCCGCCTATTTGTAAAAAGCAAAGTGCTACCAGAGAACCCTATTGAACAGTACAGTTTAAACCCTGAGTTCCCTACATTTTATATAGTGCGCTTAAATTCAAGATTTGACCTAGCAGCATTGGCGCATGTTTGTAAAAAACATGGTCTCCCCAGCCCGACTGATGAACAAGTGTTAGGTAATCAAAGTTTAGAACGCTTCATTGGTATAAAAAACCCACCACCACTTTTTGGTGATGAAGCTAAATCAACTAGTGCGTTGGCTCAAGGTAAACAGATTATCGAGCACTTATTAAAAAGTGGTCAGAAAAATGTGCAAGTAGTGCCTGTCACTATTTTATGGGGGCGCGATCCTGGCAAAGAAAAACCAGGACTACGTACCTTAATTACCCACTCATTGACACCAAGTTGGTTTAGAAAATTTTTTGTGGTGTTATTTTCAGGCCGTGATAATTTTATTCGCTTCAGTCAACCTCTCGACTTATCGCTTTTAGTAAATGAAAAAGCTGATGTGAGTGAATTACCACACAAGTTATTACGTGTCGCCTTGGTCCACTTTAAACGCCAAAAGTTAGCAGCCACAGGCCCAAAATTGCCATCACGCGAGCAGCTTTTTAATTCTTTGCTTGCTTCACCTACAATAAAAAAAGCGATTCAGGAAGAAGCTAAGTCAAAAAGCATTAGCCAAGAGCAAGCTCGTCAAAATGCGCTCAAGTTACTTGATGAAATAGCTGCCAATTATTCTGAGGCAATGATACGCGTTGCAGAAAGGTTTTTAACTTGGTTGTGGAACAAGTTGTATAACGGTATTGATATAAAACATACAGAGCAACTTCACGAGCTAACAAACAAAGGGCATGAAATTATTTATATGCCGTGTCACCGCAGTCATATGGATTACTTACTGCTTACCTACTCAATTTATCATTTAGGCCTAGTACCACCGCACATAGCTGCGGGTATCAATCTCAACTTTTTCCCTGCCGGCGGTATTTTTAGACGCTCAGGAGCATTTTTTATTCGCCGCTCATTTGCAGGTAATAAGCTCTATTCGGCAATATTTAAAGAGTATTTAAGTCAGCTATTTATTAAAGGCTACTCCGTTAAGTTTTATACAGAAGGCGGGCGAAGCAGAACTGGCCGTTTACTTCCACCTAAAACGGGTATGCTATCAATGACCTTACAGGCAATGCTGCGAGGAATAGACCGCCCTATATCGATAGTGCCTGTGTATATTGGCTACGAACACGTTATGGAAATTAACACCTACCTTAAAGAGCTTGATGGTAAGGATAAAAAAGGCGAGTCTATTTTTGGTATTTTTAAAGCAATTAAAAATCTTAAAAATTATGGGCGTGGTAATTTAAACTTTGGCGATCCAATCTCAATTAACCAATATTTAAATGATAATCAATCAGATTGGCGCGATTCAATTCATCCAACCGATGTTCAAAAGCCACAATGGCTAGGGTCACAAGTTGCTAAACTTGCCGATCAAGTGATGGTTAAAATTAATAATGCAGCGGCGCTTAATGCTGTTAACTTACTGGCAATGATATTACTGGTTAACGATAAACAGGCATTAAGTAAACCAAAGCTCCTAGCACAACTTGATTTTTACCTTCGCTTACAACGCGACGCTAGCTACAGCGATAAAGTAACAGCGCCTGATGAAACACCTGAGCAACTACTAACACATGCATTAAAGCTTAATAAGTTTGAAGTGATAAGTGATGAATTTGGTGAAATTATTACAATTAGCGATAAAGAAAAAGTATTATTTAATTACTACCGAAATAATATTTTGCACTTATTTGCTGTACCAAGTCTAATTGCGCTACATCTATTCAAGCAGCACACAACAACTATTCAACAGTGCCAAGAGCTAGTAAAAACGTTTTATCCGCTGTTTGCTAAAGAGTGGTATTTACAACCACTTGATGAAAACTACGTAACACGTATTTTGGCAAATTTTGCAGATCAAAACTTAATTGAGTTTGATGGCGACAATATCCACATTACAAATAGCAACGATTGTTTAGCCAAGCTTGAAATGCTAGGCAGAGCACTAAGCTTTACTTTGCAGCGTTACGCTATTGTGATTGGATTTATTCAAACAAATGATGCCATTGCCAAAGATGAACTTGAACGAGAGAGTCAAGTATTAGCACAGCGCCTAGGTACACTGCATGGCATTAAAACGCCTGAATTTTTTGATAAAAAAGTACTGGTTAGCTTTATTGATAATTTACGCGAGCAATCATTAATAACTGAATGCGATAAAGGTTTAATAGGTAGTACACAGCTGTGTAAAACTTATACACATCTTAAAGCATTACTGCCAGCACGGGTTTGGCAGTCAATTAGCGATATTGTGCAAAGTCAGTCTAATTGAGGACTATATCTCTATTGATGGGGTTAGCACTAGGGCGTGTTGACCTTTCGTGATTAATTTTGCAGCAGTGTGTTTGGCATTTAGGCAAGGCAGAGTCTATGTGTTGTGGTTATTCCACATAAAT
>NZ_PNDU01000177.1:0-6236 GCF_005886635.1 Pseudoalteromonas sp. S558
AAGCGCCTATTTTTAAAAATAATTAACCTGAACTCTGGTTAAGATATTTACTAATATATTGAATCATAGTGATATTTAAATTTATTTTCTCTAGCCAGAGATTTTCTGTGAATACAAGGCGAATTTACGCGTCAATAGCTGGCCTATTACAAGTAAATTCAACGCCGTTAGCGCTGAAAATAGCTGCTTGAAATAGATTTATTATCCAGAGTTCAAGTTATCTAATAATGAAACTTAATAAACGGTTATACCTAATAACTAGAACAAATAACTAAGGGGTTAACACCTTAAGCTTTAAATCCGTTAGACTTGGGAAAAGGCTATTTTATATCAACTTAAGGCAGTGCAGTATTATGCGTCATGCAATTTGGCAACAGCTTCGCGGTGAAGCGAACGATGTAGTAAAACGAGAACCACTATTAGCGAGTCATGTGTATTCATGCATTTTGAATCATGATTGTTTAGGTTCGGCATTAAGCTTTATTGTTGCTAATAAATTGGCCGATGCGGTGGTATCTGCATTTACTATTCGCGAGTTGTTTGATCAATCGTTTGTAAAGTGTGACCGAATGCTCTCGTTTGTTGCAGAGGATATTAAGGCGGTGAAAGACAGGGATCCCGCTGCCGAAACCTACCTTACGGTTATATTAAATCTTAAGGGTTTTCATGCTATTCAAGCGCACCGCTTAGCTAACTGCTTATGGCAACAAAACCGTAAAGAATTAGCGCGTTTTATTCAAAGCCGTACATCTGAAGTATTTGGGGTCGACATTCACCCAGCATGTAAAGTAGGTAAAGGCATTATGTTTGACCATGCAACTGGGATTGTTATTGGTGAAACAGCGGTAATTGAAGATAACGTATCAATACTTCAATCGGTAACGCTTGGCGGTACAGGCAACGAGCAGGGTGATCGTCATCCAAAAATTAGAGCAGGTGTATTAATTGGTGCAGGCGCTAAGGTGCTTGGTAATATTGAAGTAGGTGAGGGGGCGCGAATTGGTGCAGGCTCTGTCGTGCTAAGTAATGTACCACCGCATACCACGGCTGTTGGCGTACCGGCTAAAATTATTGGTCGACCGGATTGTGAGTGTCCAGCGCAAAGTATGAACCAAAATTTTTTAGCAAATCCAGAACCTGAAAATGAATCACACACTAGCTCAATGTTATAAGTAAAAGTAAAAGGAATTAAAATGAACAACAATAGCTATTGCTAGGAATTGGCTTTATTGCTGGTGTTGGTTTAACTTGGGGCTACTTTAATTTAGCTTCAAGTGATTCAGAGCCAACTAAGTTATAGCAAAGTAATGCAAAGCAGCAAAAACCTTATGCTCTGCATCCAAAAAGTAAAGAAGTAACACCAGCAATTAAGTGAACGTTTTACGACGCTGTTGATTTTATTACGCCATCCGCCAGCTCTGTAATTAAAACATCGCCTGTTTTAATTTGACCCACAGATTTAACCACTTTGCCTTGTTGTGTTTTAGTGATGCTATAACCGCGAGCTAAAACATTAAGCGGACTTACCGAATCTAACCTGCTTGCTTGCAGTGCTAAGCTATTATTCGCCTGCTGTAACTGATGCTGTATAGCTTGGTTTAGCCTAGCTTGTAATTGCGAAAGTTGATGACCTGCTGAAGCGAGTTTTTTATCAGGTGATTGGCGCATTAAACGTGGCGTTAAGTTATTGAGTGTGCGTTCTTGCTGGTATAAACGATGTTGCATAGCTTGTTGCAGTGCAATGCTTAGCTCATCCAAACGTTGTGATTTTTGATTAAGCTGATTACGTGGGTGGCATAGGTTGAGGCGATGCTGTAGATGTGTAGCAAGCGCGCGCTTATCAGCAATATCGTGTTTAAAGGCATTGTTTAAACGGTTAATGAGTTGCGTAACTTTGTTGTGTAGCTCTTGCGTGTTAGGACTTACCAACTCAGCAGCAGCCGATGGAGTAGCCGCACGCATATCGGCCACGTAGTCACTAATAGTAGTGTCAATTTCATGACCCACGGCGCTTATAATTGGTAAATCGCTTTGATAAATAGCACGAGCAAGTTGTTCGTGGTTAAAGCACCATAAATCTTCAAGTGATCCGCCGCCTCGCCCTAAAATAAGTACGTCTACTTCATCACGGGCATTGGCTAATCCTATTTGCTTAATTAAATGCAGGTGTGCTTCCTTGCCTTGCACCATCGCAGGGTAAATAATGACTTCTAATTGTGGCGCCCGGCGTTTAAGCACCGTTAAAATATCTTTTATCGCAGCGCCGGTTGCTGAGGTAATAACCCCAATACGATTAATATTTTGCGGTAATAGCTGTTTGTGAACTGAGCCAAATAATCCCTCGGCGGCTAAGCGCATTTTAAGCGCATCGAACTCTTGTTTTAGCTGACCTTCGCCGGCCGGCTCCATATGCTCAACAATAAGCTGGTAGTCACCGCGAGGTTCATAAAGTGATACACGCGCTTTTACTGTAACTTGCGCGCCATTTGCAGGACGGTAGCTTTGGTTGCGATTGTTTCCGCGCCACATTGCGGCTTTAATTTGTGCTTTGTCGTCTTTTAACGAAAAGTACCAATGGCCGGATGCTGGGGTAATAAAATTAGAAATTTCACCTGTTAATACTAATGAGGCAAAGCCTTGCTCAAGTAATGTGCGAATTTCTCTATTAAGGCGTGAAACGGTGTAAACCGTCTGCGAAGGCTTCGAAAACATAAAAAACAACCTAAAATTATTTATGAGGCAAGTTATAAGATAAGTTTATCATAAATATTTTCGAAATATTATTTACTCACGCCAACAACGCTGTTAAAATTTGGCCGCAATTCCTTATCTTAGATCCACATGTGAGAAGTTGCCAAAATGCTTAGAATCGCTAAAGAAGCTCTTACCTTTGATGACGTACTTTTAGTACCTGGTCATTCTACTGTTTTGCCACACACGGCAAATATTTCAACTCGCTTAACGCGTGGTATCAAACTTAACTTGCCGCTTATTTCAGCATCTATGGATACTGTTACAGAAGCTCGTTTAGCTATTGCCCTTGCGCAAGAAGGTGGTCTTGGTTTTATTCATAAAAACATGACTATTGAAGAACAAGCGAAAAACGTACGTAAAGTTAAAACCTACGAAGCAGGTATTGTTTCTTATCCTGTAACGGTTACTGCCGATTTAACAATTGCTGATGCAGTTGAGCTTTCGCATGAAAAAGGTTTTTCAGGCTTTCCGGTTACCGATAGCAATAATGTGCTTGTAGGCATTGTTACTAGCCGTGATATGCGTTTTGAAACTAAGCTTGAACAGCCTGTTTCTACCGTTATGACTAAAAAAGAAAAGCTTGTTACCGTTAAAGAAGGTGCGGCCCGCGAAGAAATTTTAGGCTTAATGCACGAACACCGCATTGAAAAAATCTTAGTTGTTGATGATGAATTTAAACTCAAAGGCATGATCACAGTAAAAGATTACCAAAAAGCCCAAGACAAACCTGACGCATGTAAAGATGACCAAGGTCGTTTACGTGTAGGTGCTGCTGTAAGTGTTGGCGCAGGTACTGATGAGCGCATTGCTGCATTAGTCGAAGCGGGTATTGATGTTTTACTTATCGATACATCGCATGGTCACTCTCAAGGCGTTATTGACCGTGTTACTAAAACTCGCAAAGAGTACCCAGACTTACAAATTATTGCAGGTAACATTGCAACAGCTGAAGGTGCGATTGCACTAGCTGATGCGGGAGCGGATGCAGTTAAAGTAGGTATCGGCCCAGGTTCTATTTGTACTACACGTATTGTTACAGGGTGTGGCGTTCCACAAATTACCGCTATTTCAGATGCTGTTGAAGGCTTAAAAGGTCGCGACATTCCTGTTATTGCTGATGGTGGCATTCGTTTTTCTGGTGACATTGTTAAAGCACTTGTTGCTGGTGCATCGTGTGTAATGGTGGGTTCTCTTCTTGCTGGTACTGAAGAAGCACCAGGTGAAGTTGAGCTATACCAAGGGCGTTACTACAAATCTTACCGTGGTATGGGCTCATTGGGCGCGATGGATCAAAAAGAAGGTTCATCAGATCGTTACTTCCAAAAATCAAACGAAGCAGACAAGCTAGTACCAGAAGGTATTGAAGGTCGCGTAGCGTACAAAGGCCCTATTGCAACGATTATTCATCAGCAAGTGGGCGGCCTACGAAGTGCTATGGGCTTAACGGGTTGTGCAACAATTGAAGAGCTAAATACAAAACCACAGTTTGTACGTGTTACATCTGCAGGTATGGGTGAGTCGCATGTTCATGATGTGCAAATCACTAAAGAAGCACCAAATTACCGCTTAGGTTAAGCAGCGTAATTAATTTAATATACTGGGCTTGCTTTGCAAGCCCTCTTTTTAGTCGTTTATATAAATACCAATTGCATTAATAAAGTGGTCAATTATTGCGACAGATAAATGGCTCAATAACGAGGCAAAAATTTCGATTTTTAGTTTCTTCTAAATAAGAAGTTTTTAACGTGGTTAGAGAGTTATTTAGCCTGCAAAAATTAGTAATGTTTAATAAAATTGGTATTCAAAGCGGCATTTAGCATTAGCATCTACTTTACGAGATACTCCATGAGCAAAGATATTCACGATTCACGAATTCTCATTTTAGACTTTGGTTCACAATACACGCAACTAATCGCGCGCCGTATACGCGAAATTGGTGTTTATTGTGAGCTGTGGGCATGGGATGTAACTGAAGAGCAAATCCGCGAGTTTAACCCACAAGGTATCATTCTTTCTGGTGGCCCAGAATCAACAACACTTGAAAACAGCCCGCGCGCTCCTGAGTATGTATTTAATGCAGGTGTGCCTGTATTGGGTATTTGTTACGGTATGCAAACAATGGCAACTCAACTTGGCGGAAATGTACACAGCTCTGATAAAAAAGAGTTTGGTTACGCACAAGTTGAAAAAGTAGGCAGTTGTGCATTGTTTGATGCAATTGAAGACCACATTACTGATGGCGGCAACGGCATACTTGACGTTTGGATGAGCCATGGCGACAAAGTAATGGATATTCCAGCTGATTTTACAACAACAGCTAAAACATCTACTTGCCCACATGCAGCAATGTCTAACGAAGCTAAACGTTTCTACGGCGTACAGTTTCACCCTGAAGTAACGCACACACATCAAGGTCAGCGTTTATTAGAGCGTTTTGCTATTGATATTTGTGGCTGTGAAAAATTATGGACTGCGGCAAAAATTATCGATGATGCTATCGAACGAATTAAAGAAACCGTTGGCGATGACGAAGTTATTTTAGGCTTATCTGGTGGCGTTGATTCATCGGTTGTAGCTATGCTTATTCACCGTGCAATTGGCGAAAGGCTAACATGTGTATTTGTTGATAATGGTTTACTTCGTTTAAACGAAGGCCAACAAGTAATGGACATGTTTGGTAATAAATTTGGCTTAAATATTGTTAAAGTTGAAGCTGAAGAGCAGTTTTTAAATGATCTTGCAGGTAAGTCAGATCCAGAAGATAAGCGTAAAGCCATTGGCCATACGTTTATTAATGTGTTTGATGAGCAAGCCAAAAAGCTTAAAAATGCGAAATGGTTAGCGCAAGGTACAATCTACCCAGATGTAATTGAATCAGCGGCATCTGCAACCGGTAAAGCGCATGTTATTAAATCTCACCACAATGTGGGCGGATTACCAGATGACATGAAAATGGGGCTTGTTGAACCATTACGTGAGTTATTCAAAGATGAAGTGCGTAAAATTGGCCTAGAGCTTGGTTTACCGTACGACATGTTATACCGCCACCCATTTCCAGGGCCTGGTTTAGGTGTGCGTGTACTTGGCGAGATCAAAAAAGAATACTGTGATTTATTACGCCGCGCTGATGCGATTTTCATCGAAGAGCTACACAAAGCTGAGCTTTATCATAAAGTAAGCCAAGCGTTTACGGTATTCTTACCGGTTAAATCGGTAGGGGTTATGGGCGATGCACGTAAGTACGATTGGGTTGTATCACTTCGTTGTGTAGAAACAATCGACTTTATGACAGCGCGTTGGTCACATTTACCGTATGAGTTTTTAGGTGTGGTATCAAACCGTATCATTAACGAAATTGATGGTATTTCTCGTGTTGTTTACGATATTTCAGGTAAACCACCTGCAACTATCGAATGGGAATAATTAATTTTAGTTTTAATTAACTAATTTTAAGTGATTAAAAAACGGCGAATTAGCATGCT